>JBNJFN010000072.1:0-6603 GCA_051746885.1 Bacteroidota bacterium
TTTTATTTGGCCATTTCTTTCTCCTCACCGGCTTTGGAAGGTCTGCCCGGGAAACGTACCCTGAGGTCTGCGTAAGCTTCTTCTGATCCCGGTATGTTGGCCCTGACGCTGCCCTTTATGTTGTTGTAGAACGACAGGGAGCCGTCATAAACTTCATTGCCTGCTCTCATGTAGGTATCCACAACAAGATTCAGGAGTTTTTTCCAGCTTTAGAGAGATGTCAAGCATCTTTTGCCCTTTCTCTTCCGACATGGGATTGGTAACTTTATTTCCCATAGTGAAAAATTAAAGCCCTGGAAAGATGTAAGGCTTTTTAATTTCTATCTTCCGATTCAACTAAAATACAATCACCTTTGATCTTTGTATCCTCACCATATTCATTGGATACAGTCAGTTCTACCGTATAAATCCCTTCCCGGGAATAATTATGAGATGGATTTTCTTCATTACTGGTGGTTCCATCGCCAAAATCCCAGTTCCAACTGTCGGGATTACCATTTGAGTCATCGGTGAAATGAATAGTAGTTCCGGGTTGTATTTTTGTTTGATCTGCACTGAAATTTGCTGTGGGAGCACTACCTACCTTAATATAATCTGTTCTCTTTTCTGTATCCTCACCATATTCATTGGATACAGCCAGTTCTACTGTATAACTCCCTTCTGAGAAATAGGTATGAAATGGATTTTCTTTACTACTAGAGTTTCCATCGCCAAAATCCCAACTCCAACTGTCGGGGTTACCATCTGAGCCGTCAGTGAATTGTACAGTAGTTCCGGGCTGTATTTTTCTTTTCTCTGCCCTGAAATCTGCTGTGGGAGCATTACCTACCTCAATATAATCTGTTTTCGTTTCTGTATCTTCATCACAGTCATTGGATACAGTCAGTTCTACCGTATAACTTCCTTCTGAGGAATAGGAATGGGATGGGTTTTCTTCACTGCTGGTGTTTCCATCACCAAAATTCCAACTCCAACTGTCGGGATTACCATCTGAGTCATCTGTGAAATGAATAGTAGTTCCGGGTTGTATTTTTTCTTTGTCAGCACTGAATGTTGCATTGAGAGATGCTTTGGTATTAAACTCAATCTGGTTGCCATAAGCCGTACCAGCACTATTAGTAGCATAGGTCCGAAAATAATAAGTGGTATCGGAGGTTAAATTTGTCAATTTACTTGTAAATATTCCTGTGACTTCTCCCTCGTCAGTCATGCCCTCCTTTTCATCCACAGTTGGATTTTCTGATTTACTCCATACTAGACCTCTTGATGTGACCGGAGCACCTCCATCATCAATAATATAACCCCCGCTTGTTGCTGTGGTTGGAGTTATATTGGATACTTCAGCAGTAATAACGATGGCAGCAGCACTTTCGGTGGTGAACTTTTTTTGTTCACTATAGGCTGTACCATTCTTGTTTGTAGCATATGCACGAACATAATAAGTGGTGTTGGGGGTTAAATCCGTTAACTCGCTTGTAAATTCTCCTGTTCCTTTTCCATCGTCAGTCATGCCCTCCTTTTCATCCACAGTTGGATTTTCTGATTTACTCCATACTACACCTCTTGATGTGACCGGAGCACCCCCGTTATCAATAATATCACCCTCACTCTTTGCACTGTCCGAAGTAATTTCCGTTACTGAAAGACTTCCTGCAGCAGGAGGTTCCTCTTCTTTACAGCCGGTAAATATAAACAGGCTTGCTGCAATAAATGATAATGGAATTATAATTAACTTTTTCATAGGGGTTAAATTTTCTCTGGTAAATTTCCAAAAAGGGGGGTTGTTCCTTAAAAATTGCTGAAACATCAATATCTTTAGGTTTGTTAACAACAACCCTCTTAAAGCAATGATAGAAAAAATTTTGAAACATCCCAATTAAAATTGGATCTTTTAACGGTAGCAGAGCAAATTGCTATATGCCCATGCATATTTCCGAAGAATTATCGGGAAAGATTGTTACATTATTTTAAAACCAAGCCGCAGAAGCAAACAGAAATCAAATCGGTTATTATATGAATCTATATCTCTCTTATAAAGACTCAAGCCAAAACCCTATACAGCATATACAGTTAAATGCTTTTGCTCCGCATTGTTTTCTCGTGAATATTAATAAATCGTATTAATTCCATTTGAGTTGATCAACTTATTAAAATCAACAGACAATTCCCCCTGATTAACAAAATCATAGCCAGTTAACTGGCGAATCTCATAAATATACTCCCAATATTCTTCCAATTCCCGGATATAACTTTTCCGGGCGGAGATTTTATCTTGTTCTGCAGAATTGAGCTTGACAATATCCGCTTCTCCATCTAAAAATCGTTTCTGAACAAGAACATATGATTTTCTCGCCAGGGTATCTGCCAGCGCTGCTCTTTCTATAATATTTTTCTGTAAATTAAATTCTTCAATCGTTCTTCTTACATTTTGATCAAACCTTATTTCTGATTGTTTTACACTTGCATTTGTTACTTGTTGGTTTCTTCTGGCGAGGTTATATCGTTTTTGTGTTAACCCCCAGTCAACAATGGGAATATTTAAACTAACCCTTATTTTTTGCTGATCCAATAAATTCTGATACGCTTGTTCAATATCCTCATTTGTCTGATTTAACCCGAAGCTTATATCAAGATTAGCATGGTACCGTGACTTTTTGGCTCTGGTAACATTTCGTTCAGCCCGAATGCGCCGTTCTTCATGCCAAATCGTTCGGGGGTTGTTCTTCTGGGCTTTTTCTAAAGCTTTTGACGGGTCAATATTTAACTTAGGGATTTCCTCAGGAACAGTTAATTCTATAGATACATCTTCCTTTAACCGGAGGAATGTTATGAGGTCATTTTCAGAGCGTTTAACCCTGTTTCTGGTTTGTTTCAGGCTATTCTCAGCATTTAGCTTGCGTAATCTAAGCGAATACAAATCTTCCTGGGAAATCGAACCTTTCTTATAGCGTTCCCGTCCATCTTTGTAAATCGTATCGGCATTTGTATACTTGGTTTTTTCTATATCCAGTGTTATTTGAGCAAGCAATAAATTGAAGAAATGATGTACCGCCCTTTCTGCAATTTCTTCCCGCTCCTGAATATAATCCTTTTTTGCCCTTTCAAATTGCAAGGGTTCCAGTTTCTTCTGCCATTTCAGGTGGTTATAATCAAACAAACCTTGTTCAATCCCTATTCGTACGGGTGTTGAAGAATATTGAATCCCGCCATTATTAAAATTCTGAAGCCTTCCAATATCGGAGTCTATATAAACTTTTCCTCCCGTAAATGGAATATTTTGATTCAAAGAAAGGTTGAGATATGAATTTAAATCTTGCTGTTCAATATATTGGTAGGAAGAATCCTGCCAGTTAAATTCTTCCCTCACAGCCCTTGTATAAGAAAATGGTCTGGCAGATAAGTTTAATTTAGGCAGAAATTCGGCCTTATATGAGCGAAAATTCCAATAATCGGCAAGATATCTGTTTTTCTCGATAAAGGCATTCAGTGAACTGTCCTTTGCAATGTCAATGACATTCTGTAAGGTTAAGTTAGCTTCTGGGGTCTCCTGACTATATCCATTTGTTGAAATTTGTAAAAGCTGAAGACTAAAAATAAAGATCAATAATTTTTTTAAGGTCATTGTGGGAATCTACTATATATTTTACGCTGATTCATTAGTGAAACAGTTTATTAAAAATTTAAAGTTCAAATTGATTTATATTCCAAATTCACAAACTTTGCTTATATCACCATGGAACCCGCGGGTTAATCATGTTCTTGTTGTGTAAGTCTTTAGCTGAGGGTTTCATTCTATATAACAGCGCCATTTATCATCCAGATATGTAACAAAATAGAAGGGATTATGTTTGAAACTAAAAGCTAAGCTATTTTGGTAAAATCGATGTCAAAGGTACAAAAATTGCCTGATATTAACAATTGAGCACATGTATTGTGAATAATTTTTTTTTAAAATTATGACTTTGGGTTTGTTCTGGGATACGCTATGAGTTTTGGCGGCAACGTGCTCGGGAACTGGTTTGGATGGAACCCTGATTACTTTTTGCTGAGGGGAATCGATGAAAAAATTATCGAAGCCGGTACTCCAGAAGATGCGTTTTCCATGTTTCAGGGGAAATTTGCCATTAATTTGTTTTCCAGTTAAAAATATACTTATGGCACAATAAAACTTTCAAAACCCAGTTGGGAGCTTATGTAATGGATAGAAAACGAAAATTAAAGTTTAACTATTGACCTTAAATTTTACAAAGCACGTTTCTTTGAGGAGGAAAAAAATGTCAGAAAATCCGCAGAAGTGGAGAAATTATAATCTATGAGAGGCAATTTGTATAAGTTTGTAAGGTATACGTTCCTTTTTGTTATACTCATTATTTTGCATTCTAAAATGTTTAGTGGTGTTTTTAGAATCAGTTCATATCAAAATAGCTGGAAATGGCCTGGTCAGGTTCCTTTTACCGTTAATGAAGATTTAAGTCAGAGAACAATAAAGTTTGCAGGGAAAACTTGGGATGTAAGAAGTGGTTATGGGAACCCTGGCTCGAATAACTGGTCTGACTCTGAAAATACCGTATGGGTTGATGATGACGGTAAATTGCATTTAAAAATCCGAAAAATTGGAGATACATGGCATTGTTCGGAACTTGTAAGTCAACAATCCTTTGGTTATGGGGAATATAAATTTTATTTGAATTCAAATGTTGAAGATTTTGATAAGAATATTGTAGTTGGATTATTCACATATTTAGATGATCAAAATGAGATTGATATTGAATTTTTAAAATTGGGAAGCAACAAGAATACAGAGGTTGGGAATTATGTGGTTCAGCCTGATAAATCAATCAATTTTGCCTTAAATCTTAATGGTAGTTATTCAACTCATCGCTTCAGATGGTTACCAGGTAAGGTATCATTTCAAAGTTGGCACGGTCATAATAAAAGTCCTACAGATAATACCTTAATAAATGAATGGGAATATACGGGAAATGATATACCCGAAGCCGCAACTGAAAAACTTCATATTAATTTTTGGTTATTTGATGGTAAACCACCCTCAGATAGGAAAGAAGCTGAACTCATTATTGAAGATTTAGAAATTATCAATGAAGGAACTCAATTTAAGTAGGGAGATTTGAAAAAAGTTAGGGGTCAATTTTTTGGAATTTTTAAAAATTATCGCTATTTTGCATATCTTTAAATCATAGTTTAAGTAAGATAGAATTTGGTTGTTGCCATTTGGGGGATATAAACATTAGATAAATAAACATAAAAATATAATAACGATGATGAATAAGTCAGTAACTAGAATGATCCAGGTTTGGATAGCAATTATTTTCATTGGGTTACCTTCTTTTGCCTTAGGTCAGGAATGGAAAAGTTTGTTTGATGGCGAATCGCTTGAGGGATGGGAGAATCCTTACGAATGGGGTGAGGCTGTAGCCGAGGATGGTGAAATACAATTAAAAGCCGATGAGAAATTCTTTTTGTGTACAGAGAAGGAATACGACAATTTTGTATTTGAGGCTGAGGTAAAACTACCTGAAGGTGAAGGGAATTCCGGGTTCATGTTCCGCGCTGCCAGTGAAGAGAACAATGTTTGGGGTTATCAGGCTGAAGTCGATCCCAGCGAACGGGCTTGGTCGGGTGGCATTTATGGTGAAGGTTTCGGAGCCTGGAGGTTCCAGCCGCGCAAGCCAAACAATTCTCCCGCCGGATCTGCTTTCCGGACGGCTACGAAGGGCAGTTTCAAACCCATGGAATGGAATAAATACAGAATTGAATGTGAGGGCAATCGCATAAAGATTTACGTCAATGGAACTCTTTGCTCCGATTACTTTGACGACAGCAGGGATGAAGGTGTCATTGCACTGCAGCATCATGGCGAGGACGGAAAGGTATACCGTTTTCGGAACATACGGATAAAAGAGATCAGAACGCCGGAAGCTTTGGGCCATGGTGCTAAAGTGGTGTTTAATGAGGATTTTGATGAGGGAAAAATGGAAAATAACTGGAAGCCTACCGACCCCGAGGCATGGGAGATGGCTGAGGTCGATGGAAGCGGTGTACTGCATTTAAAGGATCAGAGCGATTACGAGCCGGAGGTCAGATCTCCGCACAGCATTCTTTGGCTTATGGATGATGCTCCCGAAAGCTTTGTGATGGATGCCCTCCTCAAATATACGGGTGAACCCGGTGCACATGCGGATCTTTGCCTCTTTTTCGGGAAACAGGATCCCAGCCATTTTTATTATGTGCATTTGGGACAGGAAGCTGATCCCCATGCGCACTCTATCTTTGCTGTTGACGGAGAACCCCGCGTTTCCATAGCCAGTTGGAGGACCAGAAGCCTTACCTGGGGAGACAAATGGCATCGGGTACGAATTGTTCGCAACGGCAAAAACGGTGTTATCCGTGTTTACTTTGACGACCTTGAAAACTCTATCATGGAGGCGAAAGATAAACGATTTATGGGCGGCGGGATTGGTATCGGATCATTTGATAACAAGGGTTATTTTGACGACATTCGGATTGTAAGAATAAAACCATAATAAGTTGGCTCCGGGTTTTCCCGGAGCCAACATTTAAAAGTCCTGGCGAATCAGAATT
>JBNJFN010000072.1:6703-12111 GCA_051746885.1 Bacteroidota bacterium
TGTGCTCCGTGATTCTGAAAATCGATGTGTCCAAAGGGAGATTTTCCGAAATACGGGTTATCACTCCATTTTGAATTGGCTACTCTTTCCTTGTATTCCTCAGAGTTCATGTTACACTGCATGACAATTTCCCCGTTTACCCAATGGGTTACCAGGCCGTCGGATATTCTTATTCTTCCAGAGTTCCATTCCATGGCCGGATTCACCTTTTTATTCTTTGAAGGTGCATACACATCATAGAAAGCACCCACCGCATGAGTATCATAGTTTTCATTTTCATCAAACACCTGGTATTCGGGGCCGGTCAGGTAGGGCTGGCTCCATTGCTTGCCTTCTCTTACCCTGTAGATGACGCCACTGTTTCCGTCTTCTTCAATCTTCCATTCAAACTTCAGGTCAAAATCTTCAAATGTTTCCACGGTCATGATGTCGTCTCCGCCATGTTCACTGCTGCCGGTACAGTAGAGGGAATTGTCCCGGACTTCCCAGGTTTGCGGCTCATTACCGTTGTAAGCTTTCCAACCGTCCAGAGTTTCTCCGTCAAAAAGCAGTTCCCATCCCTGGGCAAACTCTTCGGGAGTGAGTGTGTTGTCTTTTTCCTGTGCCTGCACAGAAAAAGCAAGAAATAAGATTGCTGAAAGTAAAATTGTTGTTTTCATTTGTTTATTTTATTATTGGTGAGAAAATACTTTTTCATGTTTAAATGTATCACGTATCAAATATACATATAATTCAAAGAAATGCAAATCTGGCCTTAATCCTTGCGTATTACTTTTTGAATTTTGTCATTATAATTTGTAATATTAACCTCTATAAATTTCTAAACTCGGCTAAAAATGATTACAATTACTGTAAAATTGCTTAAGAAGCGATTTCTAATACGAAGCGCATCCTTAAAGTTGTTATTCACCGGTCTGGCAATGACTTTAATTTTTTCAGGATGGATATCTCTCCGGGCGGAGGCTCAGGACCTGGATGTTCCCTATGTTCCCACATCCACCAAAGTAGTGAATAAAATGCTTGACGTTGCTGATGTTGGTCCCGGGGATTATGTCATTGATCTTGGTTCAGGCGATGGACGTATTGTGATTGCTGCTGCTCAGCAAGGGGCATACGGTCATGGTGTGGATATTGATCCTGAGCGCATAAGAGAAGCAGAAGAGAATGCAATAAAAGCCGGAGTGTCAGACAGGGTGATGTTTTTGCAGGAAGACGTATTCGACACCGATTTTCGCAGAGCCAATGTGATTACCATGTATCTGCTGAGCTCTGTAAATATGAAATTGCGTTCCAGACTCCTGGATAGTTTGAAGCCTGGAACCCGAGTAGTTTCTCACGATTTTGACATGGAGGATTGGGAACCTGACAAACATTTAAGTGTAGATGAGGACGATGTGTATTTCTGGGTGATACCCGCAAAGATTGAAGGTCAATGGATATGGCATGTCAATGGAAAAAGATTAAAGGTTACAGCCAGGCAGAAATTTCAGGAGGTTAATCTGAAAATCAAGTCAGGTGATGATGCATTGATGATTGAGGAGAATGACCAGGTGCTCGTTGGCGAGCGGATTGGTTTTACAGCAGTTAACCTTGCCAATGGCCATCGGCATGTTTACTCCGGACGTGTTGATGGAGATACGATAACCGGCAAGGTACAAATTCATGGTAATACCAACAGCGGGGTGGAAAACTGGTCGGCAACAATCAGGCGTAATCCTTAGTTGAAATGAGACAGAAGCATGCAAGGAAGAGGTATTTGGCCTGCGGCGAGGCTGTCCAAAATGGCACAATAAAAAATTTCAGTTACCAAATTTCAAACAAATTCAAAATAACTATAGCTACTGTATTTGCTTAGGATTTAACATTTTAGTGTAGTGTCAACCCCAAGACCTTCCATCCTAAGCTTTAGGCTTTTTTACCTGGTCATTAACCTTCGCACTATGCCATTTCACGTAATCCGGAAATCATTGGTGATTGCTTTCGTCTTTAGCTCAATGCCCTATGCCCTGTGTAACTCCTGTTGTATTAACTTGTTTTAACATTTTCTGTTTTTTGCAAATTATTGGAGTTTAAATGATAATTCGTAATATTGTAGTCATTAATTGCAATAGTGCAAATTCACTCAAATCTGCTAATTATGAATAAACTTGACGAAAAATCTTATTGCGGTCAAAGTTTAATGTCCTTTGCCTCAAGGAAAATGTTGTTCTCTATAGCTGGCATTTTTCTGATTGTTGTAATGTTTCTGAGTCCCCGCGCCAATGCCCAGGAGTTGGATGTACCTTTTGTTGCTACCCCTGATGAAGTAGTAAGTAAAATGCTTGAAATTACCGATGTAGGACCTGGTGATTATGTCATCGATCTGGGTTCCGGAGATGGGCGGATCGTTATCAATGCAGCCCAGCGGGGAGCATACGGACACGGTGTAGACCTTGATATGGAACGCATTGAAGAAGCCAGGGAAAATGCCCAAAAGGGCAATGTGTCGGATAGAGTGATGTTTTTGAATGAAGATATCTTCAAAACCGATTTTAGCAGGGCCAATGTTATCACTATGTATCTGTTGAGTTCAGTGAACAAAAAATTGCGTCCGAGACTTTTGGATGAGCTGGAACCAGGAACAAAGCTGGTATCTCACGATTTTGACATGGGAGAGTGGGAACCCGATAAACACGAGAAGATAGGTAATGACGATATTTATTACTGGATTGTTCCGGCCGATATAGGAGGCGAATGGCAGTGGCAGGCCAACGGGAAGAAGTTTGAGATGACTGTAGAACAGGATTTCCAGGAGATTCAGCCTGAAGTCCGTGCAGGAGGTGTTTCATTAAATATAAAAGATAAGGTGCTTAAAGGCGACCGGATTAGTTTTACGGCCGTTAACTCCGATTCAAACAATTTTTATGTATATAATGGCGAGGTGAAGGGAAAAGTGATAAGGGGAAAAGTACAAATTCGGACCGGCAATAATAAAACCATAGAAAACTGGTCAGCCAATTTAAAATAAAAACTTCCCATAAGTGAGGATATGCAAAAATCAAAGGAGACTTCATCCGGGAATAAACCCTTACCTTCTTTTACATCTTTAAGTTCGCTTGCTGTGGTAGTCGGGATTGTCGTAGGTGTTGGCATATTTCGGTTACCTCCTATCGTAGCCGGCCATTCTGCCAATGAGATCCAGTTTGTGAGCTTTTGGTTGGCAGGAGGTTTCATTTCGCTTTTGGGGGCGCTTTGCTATGCCGAGCTTGCTTCCTCAAAGCCCGATGCCGGAGGTGAGTACTATTTTCTTAGCCAAGCTTATGGACCCCCTATTGGCTTTTTGTTGTCATGGGGGAGAATGACAGTGATCCAGACCGGGTCAATTGCCTTGGTTGCTTTTGTTTTGGGTGATTATGCTTCCCTTATTGTCGATCTGGGTCCCAACAGTTCGTCTATATACGCCGCTTTTACTGTAATATTGCTTACTGGTTTGAACTTGGCGGGCACCAAGCATTCGGGAAAATCACAAATGGGATTTACTTCTGCGATTGTCGTTGTGCTGGTCTTTATTGCGGTTTCAGGCCTGTTGTCTGGTTCGCCGGCCGATATGCTGGATGTATCTCCGGCTGGAGGGGACCTTTCCCTGTTTACAAAGGGTGCGGCCGGCTCGGCCATGATTTTTGTTCTTTTAACTTATGGCGGATGGAACGAAGCAGCCTATCTTTCCGGTGAGCTGATCAATGTAAAGCGAAACATTATTAAGATACTGGTAGTGGGAATAGGGCTTATTACCGGATTGTACCTTCTTGTCAATCTGGCTTATCTGCAAGTTTTGGGTTTGGAGTCGCTTAAGAATACAGAAGCCGTGGGGGCTGCCATTACCGGAGAAATATTTGGTTCTGCCGGTTCACTGGTGGTTTCTCTTATTATTATTTTAGCAGCCCTATCAACAGCCAATGCAACCATTATAACCGGTGCCCGCACAAATTATGCCTTAGGCAGAGATTTTAGATTGTTCAGTTTTATGGGTCGCTGGAATACCGGGAGAAATACCCCGGCCAATGCCCTGATCATCCAGGGTATTATCGCACTTTTACTCGTAGGACTGGGCGCATGGTCTAAAGAATCTATCAGTACCATGGTGGATTATACAGCCCCGATCTTCTGGTTTTTTCTTCTGCTTACCACTTTGACCCTGTTTATCTTTCGCTGGCGGCAGAATCCCGGATATATTCCCTATAAAGTTCCACTTTACCCGGTGACACCTATCCTTTTTTTGATCGTATGCATATATATGTTTTACTCCAGCCTTGCTTTCACCGGCATTGGCGCTCTTGTAGGTTCATCCTTTCTTGTGGCCGGAGTACCGGTGTACTTCTGGGCCCGTAAGAGAAATAAAGCAGGTAAGATCAAAGCCTTTTCCTGAATGAGGTCAATGATTGAATGGTTTTTTAGCCGTAATCTATAATTAGTCTTTGTTACATTTTTTGTTTAAAATACGTCTATTATGAGAATCCTTAGGACGGAATTATTTTATAACGCGAATATAATCTTTCCTGTTTCAGGAAAGCAGTTACTCAGAATGGTTATCGTTACTACTGTTTTTGCAGTACTTCTTTTTCCACGCACCAATGCCCAGGACCTTGATGTCCCATATGTCTCTACCCCACATTATGTTGTGGAAAAAATGCTTGATGTGGCTGATGTTGGACCCGGTGATTACGTTATAGACCTGGGCTGTGGTGATGGACGGATCGTAATTGCCGCAGCTCAGCGTGGAGCGGTTGGACACGGTGTTGATATTGATCCGGAGCGTATAAAGGAAGCACGGGAAAATGCCCGTAAGGCTGATGTGGCGGATCAAGTGATGTTTTTGCAGGAAGACTTGTTTGAAACCGATTTCCGCAGGGCAACGGTAATCACTATGTATTTGCTGAGCTCTGTAAGTATTGAACTGCGCCCGCGTCTCCTGGATAGTCTTAACCCGGGAACCCGGGTCGTATCTCATGATTTTGACATAGGATACTGGGAACCTGATGAATATATTATGATGGGTGAACCCGAGACTAAACCAAATGACTGGAAGTCCGGTTCGCTCATGGAATCAGATAAACATGAAATTTATTGCTGGATGATTCCGGCAGATATCGAAGGACAGTGGGACTGGCAAGCAGATGGGAAAAGTTATACCATGACCGTTGAGCAAGACCTTCAAAAAATTAAACCCCGGATAGTAACCGGAGGAGATACGTTAAGCATTAAAAGCAAAGTACTTAAGGGTGACAGAATTAATTTAACAGCCTTAGCTCCCGGGGATTCCACCCGTTATCTTTTCAATGGACACATTGAGGACAATCAGATAAAAGGGAAAGTGCAAATTCACAATACCACCACCAATGTAATAAAAAACTGGTCAGCTAATAAAAAGT
>JBNJFN010000073.1:0-12084 GCA_051746885.1 Bacteroidota bacterium
AGTTTTTTTCAAAATGGCTGTGTAAATATTGTTGGGGGTTGTTGTGGAAGTACCCCGGAACATGTGAAGGCCATTGCTGGAAAAGCTGCCAGGTATAGCCCGAGAAAACTGGATACACATGTGAAATCAACCAAGCTTAGCGGACTTCAATCCCTGAGTGTTAAGGATAAAACCAGGCTGATTAAAATCAGCGAACGCACAAATGTCAGCGGATCCAAACAATTGGCCAAATACATCAGGGAAGAAAGCTATGAAGAAGCGTTGCGTATTGCCAGGGAACAGATTCAGCTTGGTGCTGATATGTTGAATATCAGTGTGGATGAGCCGCTTATTGATTCAAAACGGGAACTCCCTGATTTTTTAAATCTTTTAAGTTCAGAACCCGATATCGCCATGGTTCCGTTCATGATCGATTCTTCTCATTTCGATGTGATTGAGTCGGGTTTGAAATGTTTGCAGGGCAAAAGCATCGTGAATTCCATCAGCCTGAAAGATGGTGAAGAAGAGTTTAAGCGGAAGGCTGAGAAAATTCAGGATCTGGGAGCCGCTGTTGTGGTAATGGCATTTGATGAAAAGGGCCAGGCCGATACTTACAAGCGAAAAGTAGAAATCTGTGAACGTGCCTATCGAATACTCACCCAAAAACTGTTATTTCCGCCCGAAGATATCGTTTTTGATCCCAATGTTCTTGCCATTGGAACAGGTATAGAAGAACATAATAATTATGGCGGAGATTTCCTTAAGGCTGTAGAATGGATTAAACGTAACCTCCCGTATGCAAAGGTTAATGCAGGGATAAGCAATATTTCGTTTGCTTTTCGGGGCAATGATTATCTGAGGGATATGATAAATTCTGTTTTTCTGCATCATAGCCAGAAGGCAGGAGTGAATTTTGCAATAGTCAATCCGGCTAAAATATATGAATTAAAAGATATACCGGAAAAATTGCTCAGACGCACTGAGGATTTAATATTTAATCGCCGGAAGGATGCTACGGACAGGTTGCTTGAGTTGGCCAACGAATATGGGAAAAAAGGAAAATCCGTCACCCCTGACAAAAAATGGCGGGACAATCCGCCGGAGAAGAGACTACGTTATTCCTTGGCTCATGGGATCACAACTTATATTCAGGAGGATGTTCTCGAATTAAAAGATCAATATGATCAGGTGCTTAAGATTATAGAAGGCCCCCTTATGGAAGAGATGGATAAGGTAGGGACCTTATTTGCAAAAGGTAAGATGTTTTTACCCCAGGTAATCAAAAGTGCACGGGTGATGAAGCGTGCGGTTTCAACTCTAATGCCTTATATTGACGAAGAAAATACCCTCGGGAAGGCAGGAACAAAAGGCAAAATTCTTTTGGCCACTGTGGAAGGGGATGTTCATGACATCGGAAAGAATATCCTTTCCCTTGTGCTGCGCAGCAACAATTTTGAGGTCATTGACCTTGGAATTATGGTACCCAATGATGAAATCCTGAAGGCAATCGATAAAGAGAAACCAGATATGGTAGGCCTTAGTGGGTTAACTACACCTTCACTCGATCATATGGAGGAATTTATTGAAGAGCTTGAGGAGCGTAAATATGACATTCCCGTGCTTGTTGGAGGAGCTACTACTTCAGGCGTTCATACAGCAGTTAAACTGGCGCCGCGTTATTCCGGGGTTGTGATTCATTGTTCCGAGGCCTCAAAAAGTATTCTAATAGCCAATAACCTGTTAAATAGTGAGGCACAACTTTATAAAGAAAAGATAAAACAGGAACAGAATAATCTCAAAAAACGGCATGAAAAAAGGAAGCGTTCCAGAAAGTTCCTTCCCCTGAAAGATGCAAGGAAAAACCGGTATTTTTATAATTACAATAAAGCCAAAGAAGTAGTTCCCCGCTTGCTCGGAACGAAAGAATTTCATGATTTTGACCTGAAACTGCTGAGAAAATATATTGATTGGACTCCATTCTTCCATGGATGGGGATTAAAAGGAGTTTTCCCAAGCATTTTGGAAAAGGATAAAGTAGGGAGGGAGGCTTCCAGACTTTTTGATGAGGCCCAGGAGATCCTGGATAAGATCGTTAAGGATAAGCTGCTTAAGCCCAAAGGTATTATTGGTTTATTCCCAGCTAATTCCGAAGGAGATGATATTCTGATCTATAAGGATGATTCAAGGAAGAAGATTCATAAACGCATACCCATGTTGCGTCAACAACAATTACGCGATAAGCACGGAGTTACCTATTCATTAAGCGATTTTATAGCCCCGGTCGATTCGGGAATTAAGGACTATTTCGGAGGATTTGCCGTTACATCGGGTTTTGAGACAGAAAAGTACGTACAACAATTCAAGGAGGAAGGTGATAGTTATAATAGTGTTATGTTCAGACTGCTCTCCGATAGGTTGGTTGAGGCTTTTGCCGAGGTGCTTCACGAATGGGTGAGGAAAAAGTATTGGGGCTATGAACCCGCAGAAAAATTAAGCAATGAGGAACTGATAAAGGAGAATTATAAAGGCATACGGCCAGCTCCCGGTTATCCGGCTTGTCCCGATCATACCCTGAAAATACACATATTTGAACTGTTGAAAGTGAAGGAAAAAATAGGAATATCGCTTACCGATAGTCTGGCTATGAAGCCGGCTAGCTCAGTGGCCGGATTTTATATGGCCCACGATTTATCCAAATACTTCGGTATTGGGAAAATTGGGAAAGACCAGTTGGCCGACTATGCAGAAAGAGCTGATATTAGAATAGATGAAGCGGAAAAGTGGCTCTATCCTGTTTTAGATTATAAATAAGCATAAGCATTTTGACAGAATGTTGAATTGTAATGAAGAAAAAAAAGAATATTATGAAGATAACTGAAATTTTTAAGAAACAGAAACGAACATTTTCATTTGAGTTTTTCCCGCCAAAAAATTATTTGAGCGCTGTAAAATTTGGTATTAATGCAGGTCAGTTGATGAAACTGGACCCTTCATTTGTTACAGTGACCTATGGAGCCGGAGGCAGTACTCAGGAAAATACCTTTAACCTGGTGGATCTTTTTCACAATGATCTTGGATTCGTATGTATGGCTCATTATACCTGTGTTAATGCAACCAAGGAAAAAATTGCCTATGATATGCGGATACTGCAGGATATGGGGATTGAAAATGTAATGTTGTTACGTGGAGACCCGCCTAAAGGACAAACAAGTTTTCCCGAAAATACGGATGGATTTAATTACGGCAGTGATCTGGTACGGTTTGTAAATGAGCATTACGATTTTTGTATTGGAGCGGGAGCTTATCCCGAGAAACATTTAGAGGCACCTTCTATGGAAGAGGACCTGATCAATTTAAGGATCAAAGTGGATGCAGGTGCCGATTTTCTGACCACGCAAATGTTTTTCGATAACAAATACTATTGGGATTTTATGAATAAGGCCGAACAGAAAGGCATTCGATGCCGTATCATTCCCGGAATTATTCCCATAACCAATTATAAGAGCATTAAAAAATTTGCAGAAAAAATTGGGGCTACGATTCCCGATGAAATTGCCAAAAAGATAGAACCTTATCAAGATGATCCCAACGAGGTGTATAAAAGGGGTCTGGAGATAGCCATTAATCAATGCCGTGATTTGCTTAATAATGGTGCTCCGGGCATTCATTTTTATACCTTGAATAAATCCCGTGCGGCAATTGATTTATATGATAATCTGGCAAAAGAATTTAAAGAAGTAAAAACGCGCTTTGATAAGAGTTTTACGCCCCACATACCTGATAAAAAGTAACATGCTGGAACCTGAAAGCAGAAATAGCCGGTTGATATCTTTTATGAGATAAAGGTGAAAACATGAAGTTCTGTAAATAATTTAATTTTGTGAAGCTATGGAAACGCATTTGTTGGAATCGTTGAATAAGACTTTGGGAGATACTTCTTTGTGTTATCAGTGTGCAAAATGTTCCAATGGTTGTCCTGTTGGTGAAGAAATGGATGTTTTGCCCCATCAGGTCATACATCTTGCTTCCCTGGGCATGGAAGAGAAGGTTCTCGACTCCCGGACCATTTGGGTATGTGCCAATTGCTATGCATGTGCAGTGAAGTGCCCCAATGATATAAATATTACTTCTGTGATGAATGATCTTAAGCAGAAAGCCATTGATAGGGGCGTAAAACCTCAAATACCGGAGGTTTATCAGTTCCATCAGGTTTTCACCCGCGACGTTATGCGCAGGGGTAAAGCCCATGAACTTTTTATCATGGGAGAATATAATCTGCGTCTTCGAAAACCCTTTAAAAATGTATTGTTGGCCCCAAAGATGATTTTGAAGAATAAGCTCAAATTGTTTCCACCGAGAGCAGTAAAAGGTTTTCGGGGCTGGGTGCATAAGCTGATGGTAAAAAGACGCAGGAAGCGAAAAGTAAACAAGCTTTTGTCATAAAATGAAAACAGAACCATAAGATAATTTTCAATAAAAGAAGAAATTATGGGTAAGAAAGTAGGTTTATATCCGGGATGCAGTTTGGAAACAAGTGCCAGCAATTATTTGAATAGCATCGAAAAGGTATTTTCCATACTGAATATTGATTATACCATTATGGAGAACTGGAATTGCTGTGGTGCCACTTCGGTGAAAACGATCGACCAAAGGTTAAACCTGATGTTCAATCTGAGAAATCTTGCCGAGGCTGAGAAACAAGGCTATGAGGAACTGGTAGTTCCCTGCGCTTCTTGTTTTCAAAGGCTTGCCAGCACCGAATTTGAACTGATGCAGAGTAACCAGTTGCGTGAAGATTTGACCCGTGAAAGTGGTTATCGTTATGAAGGCAGGGTTAAAGTCAGGAACATTCTGGATTTCTTTGTTAATATAGTCGGCCTGGAGGAAATTGCTTCAAAGGTGAGCGAACCTTTATCGGGTTTGGTGGTAGCTTCTTATTATGGATGCTTGAACACTCGTGTACCGGGAATGAAATCCTTTGATACCATGGAATATCCCATGAGCATGGATAATATTGTAAAAACGCTGGGTGCAGAAGTAATCGACTGGTCCTATAAAACCGATTGTTGTGGCGCAAGTTTCTTCCTTACATTGGAGTCGGTATCAGAACGACTTGTGGGAAAAATACTGAAAGATGCAAGTTTAAAAGAGGCGGATTGTGTGACGGTTTCCTGTCCCATGTGTCAGACCAATCTAGATACCAAACAGGGCAAAGTACGAAGAGAATTTTCCATTGAGCATTCCATTCCGGTTCCGTTTATTACACAATTGATGGGATTGGCTTTTGGGCTTAAGCCTAAAGAGGTGGGTTTGGATAAGAACTTTGAAAAACTGGAGCCGCTTCCGTAAATATATATCATTATGTAAGAATTGAAGGGTAGTTTATTTGATTAAGTATATTTGCCCCAAAAACAATTGTATTAGAAATCAGTTATACACATTTCAAATATGAATAAGGAAAAAAACGGTTCGGTTTTAGTTATAGGTGGTGGTATTGCAGGAATGCAGGCGGCGTTGGATAGTGCTGAACTAGGCCTGAAAGTTTATCTTTTGGAAAAAGAGCCTGCTATTGGTGGTAACATGGCCAAACTGGACAAGACTTTTCCCACTAACGATTGTGCCATGTGCATGATCTCGCCTAAGCTTGTGGAAACGGGGCGTCATCTGAACATTGAAGTGATTTCTTATGCCGAGCTTGTGGGTCTTCAGGGAGAAGCAGGGAATTTTACGGTTACCGTCAATAATAAGGCACGCTATGTGGATGAGGAAAAGTGTAACGGTTGTGGAGAATGTGAGCCGGAATGTCCGGTGGAAAGAAGAGATAACTTTAATGGTGAGCTCTCCGATAGAAAGGCCATTTATAGATTGTATCCCCAAGCCATTCCCAATGTTTTTACCATTGATAAATCTGGTGATCCGCCACCATGCAGGGGTACCTGCCCCGCCGGAGTGAACGTACAGGGGTATATTGCACTTATTGCCAAGGGTAAGTTCCTGGAGGCCCTGGATCTGATACGCGAAAAAATGCCTTTTGCAGGGGTTTGTGGGCGTATCTGCCACCATCCTTGTGAAGACAATTGCAATCGAGCTGAAATAGATGAGCCTGTTTCGGTACGAAACCTGAAACGATTCGCAGCCGATTATGAGAAAGAACTACTGGAAGCAGGCAAATCAGCTGAAAGAGCACCCAGTGAGATGGAGGAGCCTCCCCGCCAGCAAAAGAGCGGAAAAGTTGCCGTTATAGGAGGAGGGCCCGCAGGTTTAACCTGTGCACATGATCTGGTCAAGAAAGGATATCAGGCCACAATATTTGAAGCCGGTCAAAAGCCCGGAGGAATGATGCGCACCGGGATACCCGATTACCGGCTGCCGGAAGACTATTTGGATTATGAGATCAATCTTCTGATAAAAGATGGTATAGAAGTCAGAACCGGCCAGGTATACGGCAGGGATTTTACATTGGATGACCTCCGGGACGAGGGTTTTCAATCGATATTTTTTGCCATTGGTGCACAGAACCCTAAAAAGATACCCATTGAAGGTGGTGACCTGGAAGGCGTACAATACGGAATTCCCTTTTTAAAAAAGGTGAATGAGGGAGAAAAAACCGCTCCGGGGAAAAATGTGGTAGTGATCGGAGGCGGAAACGTAGCCATAGATACCGCACGGACAGCTTTACGAATGGGTTCGAATGTAACTATTGTATATCGGCGGACAAAAGAAGAAATGCCTGCCCACGATTGGGAAATTGAAGAGGCTTCAGAAGAAGGCATTTCCATTATGGATTCATGGAGTCCCTCCAAAGTAATGGGTGATCAGGGGAAAGTTACAGGCCTGGAGGTTGAAAAATGTTACACGGTGTATGATGAAGAAGGTAATCGGTCTTTGAAAGTCGATTCGGATCAAAAAGAAGTGGTAGCGGCTGATACCCTTATGTTGGCCGTCGGTCAGGAATGTGATCCTTCAGGTGTGGAAGATCTGCTGGAGATGGATAGGGATTTGATTTCCACGGATTCGCTGACACTTGAAACCTCTGTGGATGGGATATTTGCAGGAGGTGATATAGTTCTCGGTCCTTCATCGCTGGTAGAATCGGTAGCACAGGGCCATCGTGCGGCAGAATCAATTGACAGGTATTTGAGCGGGGAGGATATTAGAAAGGACAGAACACCCGCCAGCAAGCCGAAAAATTATGCTGGATTGCCCGAATATGCAGATAATACCCGGAAAACCCGAACCCGCCCCCGGATGCTAGAGCCGGAACAGCGAAGTAAGGAATTTACTGAAATGGAAAAAACTTTTACCCGGGAAGAAGCCATCAATGAGGCAAAACGTTGTTTACAATGCGGTAGCTGTGCAGAGTGTATGGAATGCGTGAGAACCTGTAAAGCCCGTGCCATCGATCATAATCAGCAGGATGCCATACGGGAACTTAATGTAGGAGCCATTATAGCGAGCGGCGGCTTTCTGCCTTTTGATGCCCGGAAAAAGCCGGAGTATGGTTACGGGATATATCCCAATGTAGTTACCAGTATGCAGTTTGAAAGGATCCTCAGCGCCTCCGGCCCGTATGAAGGCCATATTCAAAGGCCTTATGACGGAAAGACACCCAAAAAAATAGCCTGGATCCAGTGTGTAGGTTCCAGGGATGTGACGACCGGAAATGACTATTGTTCTTCTGTATGTTGTATGTACGCTATTAAGGAGGCGAGCATAGCAAAAGAACACAATCCGGATATTGAGCCTACCATTTTCTATATCGATATACGGGCCTTCGGTAAAAACTTTGAAAATTTCTACGAAGGGGCGAAAAATGAATCGGGTGTGCGATTCGTACGAAGCCAGATATCGGCTGTCAAAGAGAATCCAATAAATCATAACCTTGTGCTCAGGTTTGTCGATCAAACCGATGGGCAGCATATTGTGGAAGAAGAGTTCGATATGGTTGTGCTGTCGGTTGGCCTGGTTGCTAATCCAGCTATAGATCATACGGGCAATATTATGGATGTTAAAAGGAATCAATTCGGATTCTTTGAGGAGAAATCCCTTCAACCTTTGACATCCAGCAGAGAGGGAATATATTTATGTGGTGTAGGCAATGGTCCCAAAGATATCCCGGAAACGGTGATGCAGGGCAGTGCAGCAGCGGCTTTATGCAGTGAAATGCTTAAATCGGTACGCAACACGGAAGTACAAACCAAGGAATATCCTGTTGAGAAGAAAACGGAAGACACCGAGCCCAGAATAGGAGTTTTTATTTGCCATTGCGGAATCAATATTTCTTCTGTTGTGAATGTAGAAAAAGTGAGTCAATATATAGAAACCTTACCCGGTGTTGTCCATGCCGAACATACATTGTATACCTGTTCCCAGGATACGCAAAAACGGATTAAGGAGATCATTGATGAAAAAGAACTCAACCGGGTGGTTGTTGCTTCCTGTACCCCACGGACTCATGAATCTCTTTTCCAGGAAACCCTTCGCGAAGCGGGACTCAATAAATACCTTTTTGAGATGACCGATATCAGGGAACAGTGTTCATGGGTTCATCAGAAGGAACCTGAACGGGCCACCCAAAAGGCCAAATCACTGGTAAGAGGAAGTGTAGGAAAATCCAGGCTGCAGGAACCCATCGTGTTAAATGAAATTTCGGTGAATAGGTCTGCTTTGGTCATTGGAGGAGGTGTTTCCGGTATGAATGCCTCATTATCACTGGCCAATCAGGGATTTAAGGTTCATCTGGTGGAAAAGGAAGATCAATTGGGTGGCAACCTCATTTACCTCAGAAAAAATCTGGATGACGAGGATTGGATTGCTTATATGAATCAAAAGATCAAAGAAGTAAAAGAACATGAGCTGATTGATTTGTATATGCAAACGACTGTTGGATCCGTCAGCGGATCGGTTGGAAATTTTACCAGTAGGTTGCAGGGAGAACATGAAGATGAAATTGATCATGGAGTGATTATATTGGCTTCAGGAGCAGAAGAATACAAGCCCGGTGAATTTCTTTACGGCAAATATGAACAAGTTATCACACAGAGGGAACTGGAGAGTGAGATCGAAAAAAGAGAGCGTTTCAATACGGTTGTAATGATCCAGTGTGTGGGAAGTCGCGATAAAGATCATGCGTATTGTTCAAGGGTTTGCTGCAGCGAAGCCATTAAGAATGCCATCGAGATCAAGCAAAAGGACCCGGAGGCAGAAGTATATATATTGTATCGCGACCTGCGTACATATACCTACCGGGAGATATTTTACAGAAATGCCAGGAAATTGGGGGTCAAATTTATTCATTTTCCGGATGAGGAGTATCCTGAAGTTACTGCAGGCAAGGATCGTTTCCGGATAAAGGTAAAAGATACAGTAATCGATGATTATTTAACCCTGGATGCCAATATGGTAGTTCTCAGTGCTGGTATTGTCGCGAATCAGGAAAATAATCACCATTTGTCAGAATTGATGAAGCTTCCTCTTGATGAACACGGCAACTTTATGGAGGCTCACACGAAATTAAGGCCTGTAGATTTTGCCAATGAAGGTATATTCCTGTGCGGTTTGGCACATTCCCCGAAAAATACCGAGGAAAATATCACTCAGGCATTGGCCGCCGCAGGAAGAGCAGGTACCATTCTTTCAAAAGATTCGCTTGAAGTAGGAGGGGTAGTTTCGGTGATCGATGAGGATAAATGCGCAGCATGCCTTACCTGCCTTCGGGAATGTGTGTTTAATGCCCCTTTTATAAATGAAAATGGTAAAGCAGAGATTAATCCTGCCAAGTGCCAGGGATGCGGTAATTGTGCTGCTGCCTGTCCGGCAGAAGCCATTCAATTGTTAACCTTTACCGATTCGCAGGAACATGCACTATTTAAAGATATCTTACAGGAAATCTAGATTGGTGGAAAACACAACGTTTAATATTTGGAAAACACACTAGAAATGGAGAATGAAGAAAGAGAACCGGTAATCATAGCTTTTTGTTGTCATTACTGTGCCTTTACCGCTGCTGATCTGGCGGGAACAATGCGTCAGCAATATCCTACCAACATTAGAATTGTACGCTTGCCATGTACGGGCAGAGTTTATGTGAATATGCTGCTTGAGGCTTTCGTTGACGGAGCGGATGGCGTGATGGTGGCCGGTTGTGAGGAGGGAAGCTGTCATTTCCTTGAAGGGAATTACCGGGCGAAGAAAAGAGTGAACTATGCCAAAAAGAAGATTGAAGAAGTCGGGATCAATCCTGAAAAATTGGAGATGTATCACATTGGCGCCTCGGAGGGCCCGCTTTTTGCCCGTAGCGCCCGGGAATTTACCGAAAGGATCAGGAAATTGATGCAACAGGAAGAAAATGAATCTGCAGATAAAAAACAAGATGTGAATGAATAATATTCCTGTAGAGACAACGCATGCATTGTCTCTAAAGGCGTTAAAAATATATTACATTACAATAAATAAATTATTAAAAACATTTAGGATAAACCATGATCATTGCAGAACAAAAACCATTTAAGGAGATTTACGAATCGGTAAAGGATAGTGAAAAAGTGCTGGTATTGGGTTGCGGCACCTGTGTAACGGTTTGCATGGCAGGTGGAGAAAAGGAAGTGGGTGTGCTTGCCAATCAGATCCGTCTGGCAGCGGGGAAAGATGAGCGTGAGATAGAGGTGACCGAACATACCCTTACCAGGCAATGTGATGAGGAGTTTTTCGATGAGACTGCCTCCGAAAAGATCAAAGAAGCTGATTCGGTGCTTTCACTTGGCTGCGGCGTTGGAGTGCAACATATTGTGCAGTTGTATCCCGATATTGTTGTACATCCCGGTGTCAATACTCAGTTTTTCGGTGCTACATTGCAGCAGGGAGTATGGGCGGAGAGATGTGCAGGTTGCGGAGAATGTTTGTTAGACAGATTCGAAGGGATATGTCCCATCGCCCGTTGTTCCAAGAGCCTGATGAACGGCCCCTGCGGCGGTTCTTCGGACGGTATGTGCGAGGTGGATCCCGACAATACGGAATGTGCCTGGCAACTTATTTATAACCGCATGAAACGGTTGAACAAGCTGGATAAACTGATGGAGTACCACCCACCTAAGAACTGGTCGCATGATCGCGATGGCGGTCCGCGGAACGTTTCAAGGGAGGATGTTTTATTTTAACAGGTATATAGAACCCAAATTGTTTAATCTCTGTTTGCAAATAAAAAACTGAAAATATGAGTGAGGAAAAATATAAATCGGGCAGCAGACTGGAACAGGTATTGGCCTCAGGAAATTTTGCACTGACCGGCGAATTGGGCCCGCCGAAAAGTGCCGATCGGGAAGCGGTTGAAAAAAAGGCCAACCTCCTGAAAGATTCTGTAGATGCAGCCAACATAACGGATAATCAAACTGCCATTGTTAGAATGTCTTCCTGGGGCGCCGGTTTGATAGCCCAGGAATGCGGACTGGAGGCTGTTATGCAGATTACCACCCGCGACCGCAACCGGCTGGCCATTCAGAGTGATGTGATCGGCGCAGCTGCTGTTGGAATCAAAAACATCCTTTGTATTTCCGGTGACCATCACTCATTCGGAAATCATCCCACTTCCAGAATTGTCCACGACATTGATTCGGTTCAGTTGATCGCCACACTGAAGAAAATGCGTGATGAAAAAAAGTTTGAATCGGGCGATGACATTCGCAATACAAAGAAAAGTGAGCTTATTGAACCCAGAATTTTTATTGGCGCTGCCGCCAATCCTTTTGCCGATCCCATGGACTTCCGGGTTATCCGGCTTGCCAAAAAGATCAATGCCGGTGCCGATTTTATCCAGACACAGGTGATTTACGATATGGAACGCTTCAGAGAATGGATGGAGGAGGTTCGTAGTTATGACTTACATAAGAAAGCCTATATTCTGGCGGGCATCACCCCCCTGAAATCTGCTAAGATGGCTCAGTATATGAAGGACAATGTTTCCGGAATTGCCATCCCGGATCATATTGTTGAAAGACTTTCAGAAGCTGAAGATCAGAAAGCCGAAGGCATCAACATTGCAGTTGAACAAATGCAGGAGCTGAAAACTATGGAAGGAATAAGCGGTGTCCATCTGATGGCCATCGGCGC
>JBNJFN010000074.1:0-12079 GCA_051746885.1 Bacteroidota bacterium
TTGTAACTGGCACTTTCTGAACAAACACATGACAAGAAACAAACGTTACTTAATCTATAGACGGGCACTAATTAGTGCATCCGACACCTGCCCTCTCTTTCTATCTCATAATAGAAATTTTGTTTCCCAAAAAGCCATAGCTGGTAGTCGATTCATAAAAAAAATCTAATCCACTTCGCTTCCCCACCAGTTATTTTCAGGATCAAAATCAGGAGAAAGAAATCTTTTTCTCTGACGTTCAAGATTAGGCATTTGCTTCTCCTCTACCCTTTTCAGATGAGCACGTTCTAATTCTTCATCGTACTGCGGATCTTTCCGGGGATATTTTGCATTAACTTCCTCCAGATAATCAAACAATTTATTTTTCAGGGCCTCGGTTCTTTCAGGATAATAGGATGCCAGATTTCTTAATTCACTGATGTCGTTCTCCAAATTATAAAGTTCCTGAGTATCGGTTTCATAAAGATGAATAAGCTTCCATTTGCCATAACGAATCACTGAAGAAGGACGGCCTCCCTGGTTGCTGTAGTGGGGATAGTGCCAGATTAAAGGCCTGTCGTCCATTTGCTCTCCGCGCAGAGCCGGCAAAAAACTTACACCATCGGGATGTTTGGAGGGCTTTAACTCTTCTCCAATCAAATCAAGAACAGTAGGATAAAAATCCGCTCCGGTTACAGGGGTGTCAGAAGTGCTGTTGGAGGCTGTTAATCCCGGAACTTTCACAAAAAACGGCACTCTTAGTCCGCCTTCAAACGTGGAACCTTTTCCCCGGCGGAAAGGAAAATTGGACGTTGCAAAAGCATCCCCGGATGAAACACCACCATGATCAGAGGTAAAGATGATGATGGTGTTATCATCCAGTCCCAATTCATCAAGTCCGTTTAAAACGTGTCCAACAGCATCGTCCATGGCTTCAACCAGTCCGGCATAAACCGGGTTGTCCTGGAAAAGACGTATGGGCAAATACTTATCCATCATGAAACCAGATTCTGCAATACCCATTTTTTCGGCCTTGTCCCGATATTTCTGCCACTTTTTATGAGTTGTTTGAATGGGCCCGTGTACTGCGTAAAAAGACAGGAAAGCAAAGACAGGCTGTCCTGTTTCATTAGGGTTGTGACGGTTTAAAAAGTCCACCGTTTCATCGGCCAGGCGCATAGAGAGATTCTCTCCAGGTTGGCGATTTTTCAAATTGGGATTATCGTACGGATCGAAATAGCCGCCAATGGGAGATCCACTATGCCACCCACCAACATTAATATCGAATCCATGATCTTCCGGCCAGGAACCTTCACTTCCCAGATGCCATTTCCCGGAAAAGAAAGTTTTGTATCCGGCATCCCTCATGGCCTCGGCCCAGGTATAATCCTCTGAGGATAAATTATGCTTATATTCTGGTGGCAGCAATTGATTGTGTCGCCCCTGTTTTCTCCATTCCTCTCCGCTTCTGGCGCCTATCCATTCGGTAATGCCATGACGGGGTGCAAACTGCCCGTTCATAATACTTGCACGGGCAGGACTGCAAACCGGAGCTGTGGAGTAGCCATGTTCAAAAGCCATAGACTCCCCGGCAAGACGGTCAATGTGCGGTGTTTCGTAATATTCACTCCCGGTGCAGCTTAAGTCATAATACCCCAGATCATCGGCAATGATGAACAGTACATTGGGCTTTGCCGTTTCCTTTTCTTTATTTGAAGCCAAAAGAAAAGATGGTAAAAGCAACATTAAAAAAAACCAGCTTTTTAAATTCATAGTTAAAATTTATTAAGTGGGTGTCCAAACAGTCTGTATCGTTGTTATCCTAAACACAGGGAAAAATTTCAAGGCATTAACAATGAGACTCTTCACTACGTTCAGAATGACAAAAAACGTTGAATTTTTGACCTTTTTGACAACCTCTCTGTTTTCACAGTCCATACCTGTCATATATACTGTTGAGAAATCCTGTGATAAATTAAAGCCAGGTATTAAAACTCATTTTTAATTCTTTGCAAAAGCTCCCGCAATTCTTTCAATTTAACCGGTTTTTGTTCTGCCAGGTTATTTGTTTCTTTCGGATCAGCCTCCAGGTCAAACAAGTATTCAGTGGTATCAGGTTTTTCAATTTGAAGGCTGTGACCGTCTCCCTTATTATGGCGGTCATATCCGAAACCTGATCTCTCCCCGGCTTCGATATATTTCCACTTGCCTTTTCGGAGTCCGAGGCCGTCACTGGAGTGCTGCACGATATGGTCACGACCTTCTTCATCCTCACCCAGCAAAGCCGGCAAAATGTCTCGTCCGTCATAATTTCCGCTGGCCGGAAGTTCTCCCCCGGCAAGAGAAATAAGGGATTGCAGGAAGTCTACCTGACTGATTAATGCATCCGACACCTGTCCTTCTTCAATTCTATCCGGCCAATGAGCAATGGTGGGCATTCTGGTACCGCCTTCATAAGCTATATATTTTCCACCACGGAATCCATCACTGGGATCATGTCCGTTATGTTCTTCAAGAGCTCCATCATGATAACCATCAAAAAACACCGGCCCGTTATCACTGGAAAGTAAAATGAGGGTGTTATCAAATCGATTTGTTTCTTTAAGATATTGAAGCATCTGACCTACAATCCAGTCAAATTCCACCACGGCATCTCCCCGAAGACCGCAACCACTTGATCCGATAAACCGCTCATTGGGGATTCTCGGAACATGAGGCTGGGGCATTGACAGGTACAGAAAGAACGGTTGATCACCCTTTTCGGATAAAAATTCCCTCGACTTTTCATTAAACAAGCTGGTCATGCTTTCATCATCCCACCAGGCTGACTGGCCGCCGGCCATATGTCCAATCCGGCTCACACCATTAACAATGGTGCCTGAGTGTTGAACATCAGCGCCATAACGCAATTCTTCAGGATGGGTAAGACCAGTGGGAAGGTCTCCTACAAGAGGTTCCAAGGCGCCTTCATTGTCCTTGCCAAACTGCTCCTCCTGGAAAGCATGATGGCTCTCATCGGGATAATGTACCTGCAAAGGCTCATCATCAGTATCAAGGTTATAGACATGGTGACCATCCACATAAACTGTAGGAACACGATCGTTGGTCACGGGAAGCAAAAATGATTCATCAAACCCGACTTCAAGAGGACCAGGCTTCACTTCTCCGTTCCAGTTTTGGCGACGGACACTGTCGCCCAATCCCAAATGCCATTTTCCGACAATGCCTGTACGATACCCTTGCTTGCGAAGTTCACCGGGTAAAGTTGGCATACCTGGTTCAATACACATGGGATCTTCTGCTGACAGGATCACCGCACTTTCTTCCCGGAATGGATATTGGCCTGTGAGCAGGGAATACCTGCTTGGCGTGCACATAGCACTGGTAGAATAAGCATTGGTGAACTTAATACCCCCTTCTGCCAGTTCATCAATATTCGGGGTCTCAATCTGCTCAGAACCATATGCACTGACATCGCCAAGCCCGAGATCATCGGCATAGATGATCAGAATATTGGGCTTTTGATCTACGTCCTTGTCTTTTGCCGTCTGACAACCGGAAAAAACAAGAACCGCAATGACCATAAACAACATGAATTTTTTCATAATAAAAGGTTTTAATCCAACCTGAACAATTCATAAATGATCTATTTCGAGAATTCATGAATTAATCAGGTTAATAAAACTTACTTCAAAGGTCTGATAACAAATCCATATTCATAAGACTTATCTGTAAGGCGATACTGTTCATGTGTTGTTGCCCCCCAGCTGTTATCACCTCCAACACCCATCTGTTTCAGGTCAACATCCACGGAAGTAAGATCGCGTGATTTCACGTCATAGGTGTGACGCTGAACATCTTCAATATCTATACCTTCCGGGTATTTTCCATTGGAACGGTAAATCGATTCAAAATCCTCAAGAACATTATGATGGGCTGAAACTTCAAGCAGCTTCCTGCCTTCAAACATCAATCCATCCCCTTCAGCATCGGAAATTTTCATCCAACGCACATCGCTCTTATTCCCGTTTTCCTGAGGTCTCAGGTAAGGATGATACTGTTCAGAAACAGAACCACTGTACAATCCTACAAATGCACCTGTCTTTCGATCCTGGTAGGATTCTTGAGGTCCACGGCCGAACCATGTCATCTGATCAAACTCACGTGGCATATGCAGGACCATACCCATGCGGGGAATCTCCGGGATATCACCCTCAGCCATTTGAAATTGATTGTCCACTTCCACCTCTTTGTTACCTTTCACCAGATAGGTACTGGTATAATTTCCTATTTTATTCATTTCTTCATCTCTCAAGTCAAAATTGAAAGTCAGCCTGACTTTATCATTTCCCTGCTCTTCAATATTAAACTGAGTCACTTCCCTGGTATCTCCGGCTTCCCGCCATATTTTTGACCGGTCGGGCATGCCATTTCCAAAATCATTATCGGTTGGAGCGCGCCAGAATGAAGGTTCGGGGCCTTTTTTCAGCAATTGTTTTCCATCAGACAAAAAGCTGATCATTTCACCTCTTTCGATGTCGAATGCCACTTCAAAGGATTCACCGGTTATTGTCAATTCATCTCCATCCGTTTGGTGACTTAATGCACCAGATTCGCTTGTTACTTTGGTTGAGGCTTGAGACACGGGCAATTGAAACTGTTCTGCAGCGAGACTTGTGCCGGCCGGCACCAATCCATCGTTCTGTTTAAGACTGGCAGACACATTCAGATAATATTCCGTTCCGACTTCGGGTTCAAAGGACATATCAACCGCAACATCTTTCAACTCTCCGGGAAGGAGGAAGAGATCATCAAACTTACCCGATGAAACGGTTTCACCATTCCCTTCAATTTTCCATTCGAAATCAAACCGATCCGTATTCAGAAAAACATATTTATTTTCAATCCCGATAACACCTTTATTAAGATTAACCGGGCGGAATTTAATGTGTTGATACACCTTTTTCACCTCTTCCAGAGCAGGATGAGGCTCTCTGACAGGATTTACCAATCCGTTGAGGCAAAAATTGCCATCCGAGGGCACTGTATCGGGGCCAAAATCACCGCCATAAGCCCAGTATTCTTCACCTTTCTCATTTTCTGTAAGCAGACCCTGGTCAACCCAGTCCCAGATAAAGCCACCCTGCATCACATCATGAGATTCAATTACATCCCAATAGTCCTGAAGATTTCCTACGCTATTGCCCATGGCGTGGGCATACTCACACTGAATAAGTGGTTTGCTGCCATCTTCTTTGGCATAGCGCTCCATCCGTGAAATTTTTGCATACATAGGAGCAAATATGTCGGTATTGCGGCCGCCATGTGCTTGTTCGTACTGAACCGGACGAGTATCGTCCTGAGCTTTCAGGTAATCGAAGGTGGCATCGAAATTCACACCGTTGCCTGCCTCATTCCCAAGTGACCAGATTATAACAGAGGGCTGGTTTTTACTCCGCTCAAACATATTACGAGTCCGGTAGAGATGAGCCTCTTTCCATTCAGGATCTTTGGCAAGCGACTCTTCGTCATAACCCATGCCGTGGGATTCTATGTTGGCTTCATCCACAACATATAACCCGTAACGATTGCACAGTTCGTACCACCGTTCAGGCTGTGGATAGTGGGAATGGCGGACTGCATTGATGTTGTGTTCTTTCATGGTCCTGATGTCTTTCAGCATAGTTTCCTCATCCACCACATGCCCTTTGACATCATGATGCTCATGAAGGTTCACCCCTTTCAAATAAACATATTCTCCGTTTACAAGAAGGGTATTTCCTTTTACTTCAACATTGCGAAAGCCTACATCCTGGCGAATAACCTCCAGCGTTTCTCCGTCCTTATCTCTTAACACCATTAAAAGATTGTAAAGATTAGGGGCTTCAGCAGACCAGGGCTTTACATCAGAGAATTCCGAATTATAACGAAATGTTTTGCTGGTCACCTCACGGGTCGTATTCATAAGTTCACCGGAATCATCTGAAAGCGTAATCTCCAGCTCAACCGGGTTGGATTCACTGGCCTTCAGAACTTCTGCTTCCAGATTCAGCACTCCGGTTGTATAATCATCTGCCAGTCCGCCATTAACCCGAAAATCGCGTATGTGTTGCTGATCACGGGCCATCAGGAAAACATCACGGGTAATGCCTCCCAAACGCCACATGTCCTGATCTTCAAGATAACTGCCATCGCTCCATTTATACACTTCCACAGCCAGGGTGTTATCGCCGGGTTTAAGATATTGGGTGATATTGAACTCAGCGGGTGTTTTGCTATCCTGACTGTAGCCCACTTTCTGCTCGTTCACCCACACATACATGGCAGAGCTAACCGCCCCGAAATGCAGAAATATCTCTTTCCCGTCCCAGTCGTCAGGAATATCAAAAGAGCGTTTGTAGGAAGCTACCGGATTGTAATTATCCTGAATAACCGGGGGATTCATGGCAAATGGATAACCAATATTCACATAAATAGGATACGTGTGACCATGCATTTCATAATTGGCAGGTACAGGAATGGTGCCCCACTCCCGTGTATCAAAATCATCCTTAAAGAAGTAAAAGGGACGTTCCGATGGATTCTGAGACAAATGAAACAACCATTCCCCATTGAGGGATTTTAACAGGGAAGAAGCCCATTTATTATCGGCATCAACTTCCGAAACATCACCAAATGGTACAAACCAGGAACGGGGAGTCTCTTTGTTAATTTCACGCACCTGTGGATTTTCCCAGTCCGAAGGCGTTTGTTCCTCAAAAGGGACGTCACTGTAATCATTATAGGATGAACACCCCAAAATAAAAAAGCTCATCCATCCAATATAAAATAACATTTTTATCATAGCTATAAAATTTTAGTCAATACCAATTGCCAGCAAAAGACCTGCTGACATCTATTGTTTAGATTTATACTGATTTAACTGCCCCGGATTTTTGACCCTTACTTCACGATTGTGATAATAATCCTCATGAATCATCCAGGTAACGGTATCCCACTCATGCCCTTCTGTCCAGAGAGGCTCTATCAATTGATCTTCCCACTGACCGATCTGTTCTTTAAGCAATTCAAACTTTTCATTTTCTACATCGGTAAGGTTATTTGTTTCGTCCAGGTTCTCCTCCAAATTATAGAGTCGGTATCCAAGTCGCTCCACGCGAATCAGCTTGTAATCGCCAACACGGGCAGCCGCAGCCTGATCTTTGCGCCAAAATAATTCTTCATGAGGGTCTCCCTCTTTTTCCCCGCTTAAAAACGGCAGGAGACTGACGCCATCCAGCTTTTCGAAAGCGCTTTCGGGTGCTTCTGCAGCGTCCAGACTTGTAGGAAAGATATCCAAAGCAGATGTAAGACCATCAAATTCTATCCCCCCTTCAATTTTTGAGGGCCAATGAACAACAAAAGGAACACGCATTCCGCCTTCATACTTATTCCCTTTAAAACCTTTTAAGGGTTCATTGGAAGACTGGTTATTGTGAGCCCCTCCATTATCACTGAGGAAAAAGATCAGCGTATTATCCAACAAATTTTCTTTTTCCAATTTATCTGTGATTTCACCAACAGCTCTGTCAAAAGCCCACGTCATAGCTGCAAGAACCTGACGCGGATGCCCCTCGTAACGTTCCAGATCTGCTTCAGTGGCCTCCATGGGCGTATGCGGGGCATTGGTAGACCAATACATGAAGAAAGGTTTGTCTTTATTTGTGTCAATAAAATCAACAGCTTTATCCCCCAAAACATCAGTCAGATAACCCTCAAACTCTGTAAATGAGTCATTTTCACGAATGGAATGTACACTTCCCGGCTGGTCTTGTTGTGAATTTGGGAAATAGCTTCTACCACCGGCCAAAAAGCCCCAATAGTAATCAAATCCACGCGCATTGGGCCGATACTCAGGACCATTTCCCAAATGCCACTTGCCAAAACCTGAAGTCACATACCCTGCATTTTTCAATGCATCGGCAATGGTTTCTTCGTCCAGTGCAACACCTGAATATTCTTCCGGAGGATTGCATTCAAAACCAAAACGTTGTTGGTAACGACCGGTAATAAGTCCGGCTCTGGAGGGTCCGCAAACCGTTGCCGAAACATGCGCATCTGAAAACACTACGCCATTTTGCGCAAGCTTATCTATATTGGGTGTTTCCAGGTCCTGGCTTCCGTTAAAACCAAAATCGGCATATCCGGCATCATCAACCAACAGGACAACAATATTGGGTTTGTCATTGTCACTATCGGAGGATGATTGGGCCAAATCGCAGGAAGTGATTCCCAAAATTAATAGCCCTAACATTACAGACAGAATGTTTTTTTCTCTAAACAGCAACTTATATTTATTACCAGTCATTTCCATTGTTTTTGTGATTTATAACACTATAGGGTCAAACATTAATTACGACTCTGAGCCCCATTTAATATGCGTTCGAGCTCCTTCTGAATTTCTTCTAAAACTTTCTTTTCCTTATCTGCAATATTGGTGGTTTCGGAAATATCTTTCGACAAATCATAGAGTTGGGGTACAGTTTGAAGACCCGATTCGATGCCCTTATCGCTTTCAATCCATGGCTGCCCGACTTCATCCACGGGCTGAATGTACTTATAATCGCCTTTTCTTAAAGAGAATGTATAGGCTTCCTTTAACAGGTACTCCCGTCCGTTATCCGATTTTCCCATTATTACATCTAACACATTTTCACTATCAGGGGCTTCGCCATCTTCAAGTTCGTAATTTAGCATAGCAGCAAAAGAAGCATACAAATCCATTTGTCCCCATAAAGCATCGCTCAAACCTGGTTCTATCACAGATGGCCAGTAAACGATAGTTGGAACCCTGGTTCCCGCCTCAAAAGCACTGTATTTTCCCCCTCTGAAAGGACCAGCAGGCTTGTGCGTGCCCAAATCTTCAAGGGCTCCGTCCTCATACCCGTCAGTAAGTACCGGACCGTTATCACTGGAAAATACAATCATCGTATTTTCTGCAATGCCAAGCTCTTCGAGGGAGTTCATCAGCTGCCCGGTGATCCAGTCCATTTGCACAATAGCATCACCACGCAGGCCCATATCTGAAGCACCCTGAAACTGATAATCGGGCATGTAAGGAACGTGAATATCATGAAAGGAGAAATAGAGAAAGAAAGGATTTTCCTTGTTCTCAGATATAAAATTACGTGCCTTGTGAAGCATTTGATGTGGAACTGTCTCGTCATTCCAACGGGCAGAATTACCGCCACTCATATAACCAATGCGGCTGACGCCGTTAACAATGGTTTTTGCATGTTGATCATCTGCACCATAGCGCAGTAATTCCGGATTCTCAAGACCTGTAGGATCCGTGCCAACTTTGGAATCATAGCTGACCTCGATGGGATCGGAAGGATCCAAACCAACAACATGATGATTTTCAACCAGAACACATGGCACACGATCGCCGGTTGCCGGAATCAGGTATGAATAGTCAAATCCAACCTCCAGCGGACCGGGAGCAATTTTTTCATTCCAATCAACATTCCCGTCACCCAGACCAAGGTGCCATTTACCAATAACAGCAGTGGTATAACCATGTTTCTGCAGCATACCCGGAAGAGTGGGTGTATCCTCTTTTATGAGCATGGGAGCATCGCCCGGAAGAATAGTAGCATTCTCCCGAAAAGCATAACTTCCCGTGAGCAATGAAAAACGTGAAGGAGTACACATGGCGGCAGAGGTGTGAGCATCGGTAAATTTGATTCCGTTATCTGCCATGCGATCAACGTTGGGTGTCTCTACATCAATGGCACCATAACTGCCAAGGTCACCATAACCAAGATCATCTACATAGATGACCACAATATTTGGTTTATTTTCAGCCTGTACGACTAATCCACCAAAAATGAATAATCCCATAATTAGTGACAATGAAAATAACTTTGTTTTAAGTTTCATGATTAAAAGTTTTTATGATCACTTTCTATTTTCTTCTATTTCTTTGATTTCCTCATTTGTCTGATACGATTTTCCCACCACTCAGGAAGAATCTCATCATCAACATCTTTGGGAAAGCCTTTCCCTGCATCAATGCTGAAGTTCGATACAACTTAGAAAACAGGCTGATTAAGTGTAATTTCCAACATGGTAGCTGCCGGACTTTCGCTATAATCTACGCCATTAATTGTAACCGTATTGTTCTCATTTCTCACCCAAGTGAGTTCTTCTCCGCTGAATAGATCAACCACTTTACTTACTGTTTTATCTCCCAATGACTGGGTAGTAAAAGTCCCTGAATTCAACTCCCGGTATCCATCATAAATATGGCAGTAAATTTTATTGTCGTTAAACGTAAAACCATATTCGCCAAAAAGAGGCTGCCATGGACCACCTGTTGTGCCAAAAATCGCTTTTCCAACTACATCTAACCAACTCCCCAGCTCTAGAAGTACTTCTTGCTGATTTTGAGGAATCACTCCTTCTCTATCAGGCGCTACATTAAGAAGTAGGTTCATATTTCTTACGGCACAATTAGATAAGAAACCGACTACCTCTTCAAAGCTGAAGACTGGCCTGTCAGGCCTATATCCCCATCCTCCTTTTTGAAGAGAGACGCATTTTTCCTCAAGCTGCTCAAAACGAATATCCCCTGTCGTCTTTGAGCCACCTTCTTCACCATGAACATCGCCAATCCAGGAAAAGCGTTCGTTCACCAACATATCGGGTTGGTATTTTCTCACCAACCCCATGATTCCAAGAGCTTTACCAGTGTCATTATCTCTTGTAATGTACTTCTCTTTTATTGGCCATTCATTGTCAGGATCTTGATATTTTCCAGGATCCCAAAAGTAGCGTTCCATTTCATGGTCTACAGTTTGACCAAGCCATCCGCCGTCCCAAAACATATAATCTATTTGGCCATAATCTTTTAAAAGAGTGGTAACCTGTTCATAAACTTCTTCTTTCATGTCTCGTGCATCTGCTTTGTGCCAGGCAGCAGTTTTATAGCCCCATACATTTGGCTTAGCATCTTCCCCGGTTACGTCGTAATATCCCGGATAGCGCCAGCTCATAGGTGAATAATACATTCCTACATGAAGGCCCGAAGCTCTAACTGCAGTAACGTATTCTTTTATTAAATCTCTTCCTAAGTCCTTTTGACTCGTCCAGGAATAAGGATGTTTACTGTTAAAAAGTGAGTAGCCATCATGATGCCTCGCAGTTAAAACGACATATTTCATACCGGCTTTTTTAGCCAGATCGGTCCATTGCGAAGCATCAAATTTAGATGCAGTAAAACCCTTCTCCGGATCTCTTGCTTTTCGTTGGTAGAACTCATGTCCCCATTTCTGATCGTGTCTTACCCATTCAGCACCTTCGTCCATTGCCGCGTAAACGCCCCAATGGATAAACATACCAAATCGTTCATTTTGAAACCACTCTACTTTTTCCTCAGACAATTGGCCTACTCCGCCTTCGTCTTTAAGCACTCTTTCAGGGATATCTACAAATTCCTGTATCTTTGGCTCAGGTGCTTCTCCAAGATAGGTTAATTGTATATCGTCTGCGTAACCATGACCATGTCCAAATAAATGAGAAATGGAGACAATTAATTTTTCAGTAACAAAAGCAGTTTGAAAATCGATACTCACTTTGGTATAATCGGGTAATGCAATGGATTCTGATTTCTCCGGCCCTCCATAATCACTCACTGTAAGTTGCACCTCTTCTGCGCCTGTATTTGTTTTAAGATAAGCTGTTATTCTATAAAGACTATTTGGTTTTACCTTAATTTCTTGCAAACAAAAGCCTCTCCCAGGACCAACTTTTACTGCGTATTGACCGGAAAAAGCATCTTCTGTAATAGAAGCATGTCTGGTTTTCCAATGCTGATTCCATCCTTGTAAATTTCCTGTTTCAAAACCTGCATTGGTAATTAAATCAGGTTCTTCCTGGGTGGATTCCGAATTTGATGCATTTATGGGTAAAAATTCAGCCTGCGCGGTTAACCCACCAAAAATGATTAATACCATTATTAGTGATAATGAAAATACCTTTGTTTTAAGTTTCATGATTAAACGTTTTTATAATAATCTCCTATTTAATTATTTTCTTTAATCTCCTGATAAACCCTCAC
>JBNJFN010000075.1:0-11993 GCA_051746885.1 Bacteroidota bacterium
GGTCCGGGTTGCTGAGTTTGCCGGAGGAGAATGGAAGGTCAATCAATGGGTGAAGATGGCCGTCATTTTATATTTCCCCATTCAGAAGATGCAGAAGATTGAAACCGGTCCTTTTGAGTTTCATGATAAAATTGATTTAAAGCACGGTTACGATAAGATGGGCGTTCGTGTTGTTCCGCATGCCATAGCCCGGTACGGCTCCTACCTTTCTCCCAATGTCATCATGATGCCTTCTTATGTTAATATTGGTGCCCGTGTTGACAGTGGAACGATGGTGGATACCTGGGCAACAGTAGGAAGTTGCGCTCAGATCGGGAAGAATGTGCATTTAAGCGGAGGGGTTGGTATAGGAGGAGTGCTTGAACCTGTGCAGGCTGCGCCCGTGATCATTGAGGACAATTGTTTTATCGGGTCGCGCGCCATTATTGTGGAGGGCGTTAGGATAGAGAAAGAGGCCGTTATTGCCGCTAATGTTTCTATAACCCAGTCTACCAAAATTATTGATGTTTCGGGCAATGAGCCGGTAACATACAAAGGAAGAGTTCCCGAACGGTCTGTAGTAATCCCGGGTACTTATACCAAGCAGTTTCCTGCCGGTGAATACCAGGTTCAGTGTGCGCTGATTATCGGAAAAAGAAAGGCATCTACCGATCATAAAACATCGCTGAATCAAGCCCTGAGAGAATTTAATGTGGAAGCTTAGCCTGGTATGAAGCAGTTTTTGATCATTCAAACGGCATTCATCGGGGATGTTATTCTTGCTACGCCATTGATTGAAAAACTCAGGCAACATTATCCACTTGCCAGAATCGATTTTTTGCTTAGAAAGGGAAATGAGGAGTTGCTGAAAGACAATCCCCAACTCAGTCAGGTGTACGTTCTGGATAAAAAGACGAAGAAATATACTCATGTTCTTCAGATGATCAGAAGAATCAGGAAAATCCGTTATGATTATCTGGTTAACCTGCAGCGTTTTTTTACCACCGGTGTCATTTCTCTTTTTGCCAGATCCCGCCATAGGTCAGGTTTCGATAAAAATCCCCTTTCTTTTGTTTATGACCATAAGGTTCACCATGAAATAGGAAACGGGAAGCATGAAATCGAAAGGAACCTGGAATTGATAGCGCCCCTTACCGATTCTGCTTTCATTAATCCCCGGTTATATCCATCGAAAGTGCATTATAACAAAGTAAATCCCTTGCAGCAGAGGGAGTATCTGACTATTGCCCCGGCATCGGTGTGGTATACCAAGCAATTTCCAAAAGAGAAGTGGATTGCCTTATTGGGTGAGCTGGATAATCAATATGACATTCATTTGATTGGAGGTCCCGAAGACTATGAACTATGCCGGGAGATCATACAGAAATCGGGTAGGGAAAGGGTCTTTAACTTTGCTGGAAAGCTGAGCTTTCTGGAAACGGCAGCGCTGATGGAAAGCGCACGGATGAATTATGTAAATGACTCTGCCCCTCTGCATATAGCATCGGCAATGAATGCTCCGGTAACGGCGATTTTTTGTTCTACCATACCTGAATTTGGATTTTATCCAGTGTCGGATCAATCTCATATTGTAGAAACCGGTATCAACTTGTATTGCCGCCCCTGTGGCCTTCACGGATTTCATTCCTGCCCCGAAGGACATTTCAAATGTGCCCAAACCATTGATATAAACAAATTGTTGATTTAATAAACACACATATGACGCCCATTTCGCTTGTGATCATCACTTACAATGAAGAAAGAAACATTGCCCGTTGCATGAAATCGGTAGGTGACCTGGCCGATGAAGTTGTGGTAGTGGATTCCTTCTCTACTGACAGAACAGAAGAGATTTGCAGGCAATATGGCGCAAAATTTGTTCAGCATGTTTTTGAAGGTCATATCCAGCAAAAGAATTATGCCATTACTCAGGCAACGTATCCTTTTATTTTATCTCTTGATGCAGATGAGGCATTGTCAGATGACTTAAAGGAATCGATACGCAAAGTTAAGCAAAACCGGAAATGCGATGGATATTATTTTAATCGGCTGACCAATTATTGCGGCCAGTGGATCCGGCATTCGGGATGGTATCCGGACCGGAAGTTAAGGCTTTTTGATTCCCGAAAAGGTAGATGGACGGGTGTGAATCCCCATGATCGCTATGAACTAGTTAAAGGTAGCAGCCTGGAATTTCTTGAGGGCGATTTACTGCATTACTGTTTTAACAGCATACAGGAACATGTTGATCAGACCAATAAGTTTTCGGGGGAAGGAGCAAAGGCCCTTTTTGAAAAAGGTAAAAGAAGCAGTACATTAAAAATGGTCGTTAAAGCGGCGGCCAGATTTTTCAGGAACTACTTTTTAAAATGTGGGTTTCTCGATGGATATTACGGCTATATCATTTGCAGAATATCTGCTTTTTCATCCTTCATTAAGTATGCCAAGCTGAAGGAGCTTCAGAAGAAGGCAAAGAATTAGGCAGATCTTATTTAAGATGCATTATAGCAAATATAATGCAAACAAAAGGCTGCCCCTTTGGACAGCCTTTTGTTTTTTTAGAATCAAGTTTTATTGCAACTTAAATACGATAGGAATGGTAAACTGTACCCTTACCGTTTCGCCACGCTGCTCTCCGGGTTCCCAATCGGCGGGTGCATTCATAATAACCCGCTTGGCTTCTTCGTCGAGGGCCGGATCAACGCCTCTCATAACCTCTACGTTTGAAATACTACCATCTGTATCCACCACAAATCTGACGAAAACGCTTCCTTCGATTCCGTTTTCTGCTGCAGCTGTTGGGTATTCGATGTTTTCCTGGACGTATTTTCTGAATGCATTGATGTCGCCGCCCTGAAACTCCGGCATATTTTCAACTACTACGAATACCTCATTTTCTTCCTCTTCTTCTTCCTCTTCTTCCTCTGCAAAAGCGTCAACCGAGACCTCGGTATTCTCATCCGCTTCCGATTGTTCCAGACGGAGCTCATCTTCGATCTCTACGTCGTCATCTACGATGTTCAGGTCCTCTGTGGATGAAGGTGGCGGTGGTGGCGGCTCTTTTTCTTCTTTTTGACGCGTTATAGGTACGTCCTCCTCCACTACGTCCTCTTCATTTTCTTGTTGTAAACCTTCTGTGGTTTCCGGTCGCGTGGTCCACTCGAATGCCAACAGTATCAAACCAATGGCAATAACAAACCCTAGTTCAAGGAAAAGACCTTTTTTGCTCTCTAAATCAGCTTTTTTCGACTTTTTACGTTCCATATCATTACAATTTTTGTCCGGGGTAAAATTACGTAAATCTATTAATTTAACAAAGCAAATCTTTTTTCTTATTTTATAACGTAATTGTATGCTAATAAGTTTCAATAAAAAACCCGGAAAGGTTGTTCCGGGTTTTTAATGTGGGATAGAAAGAAGTGTTAACCATCTATTGAAGTCTAAACACAATAGGAATGGTAAACTGTACCCTTACGGGATTGCCCCTCTGCTGACCAGGCTCCCATTCGGGGGCGTTTCTGATAACCCTTATGGCCTCTTCATTGAGTGAAGGATCAACGCCTCGCGTGACTGTCACATTCGAGATACCCCCATCGGTATCTACAACAAATTGAACGAATACAGTTCCTTCGATACCGTTTTCTGCTGCTACTGTTGGGTATTTAATGTTTTCCTGGACGTATTTCCGGAATGCATTAATGCCACCGCCCTTAAATTCGGGCATGTCTTCAACGACTACGAATATCTGATTTTCTTCTTCTTCCTCCTCGTCTTCTTGACTAGCAAAGGCATCAATTGAGACTTCCGTATCTTCGTCCGCTTCCGTTTGTTCCAGGCGTAGCTCATCTTCAATTTCCACATCATCATCCACGATATTCAGTTGCTCTGTGGATGAGGGTGGCGGTGGTGGTGGCTCTTTTTCTTTTTGCTGGCGCGTTATAGGTATGTCCTCCTGCACTATATCCTCTTCACTTTGCTGCTGGAAACCTTCTGCCCTTTTGGGTTGCGATGTCCATTCGAATGCCAGCAGTACCAAACCAAAGGCCACAATAAATCCTATTTCAATAAAAAGGCCTTTTTTACTTTCCAGATCTGCTTTTGGTGATTTTTTAGGTTCCATAAGATTAAATTTTAGGGGTAAAAATTGAGTTAGATGTTAATAAAATTCCTATATTTAGCTATTTATAAATACCTATACATTTCAATTATGAAACGTTTCGGTAAGATTTTATATTATTAAAACCACAAATATTATGCCGGTTAGAATGCTGCCATAAGCAAATCTATATCTCTGGAAGAAATTCCAAATCGGTCACCGATTTTTTTACTGGTGAGGATTCCATTATAAATATATACACCGTTTCTCAAGCCCCTGTTTTCTTTTAGATGATTGATAAAGCCACCGTATTCTCCCATTGCCATCAGCATGGGTGAAAATACATTGCTCAGGGCAATAGAAGCGGTTCTGCTTACCCGGGAAGCTATATTGGGTACACAATAATGGATCACGCCATGTTTTACGAAAGCAGGACTGGCAATGGTTCTTACCTCCGAGGTTTCTATGCATCCCCCCTGATCGATACTGAGATCGATTACTACGGAGCCGTCTTTCATTTGTTGCACCATTTCTTCATTAAGCAAATATTGGGGGTAGTTTTCATGTTGATACATGGCTCCGATAATTACATCCGCAGATTGAATGTCTTTCTTGAGCACCTTTGGATGAAAAACGGAGGTATATAATCTTGTGCCGATGTGTTTTTGTATTCTACGCAATTTGATCAGGGAATAATCGAATATTTTTACCGAGGCTCCCAGCCCTATAGCTGCTTTGGCTGCATATTCCGCTGCTGTACCGGCGCCCAGTATTACTATTTCGGCAGGGGTGATTCCGCTGACTCCTCCCAATAATACTCCTTTCCCTTCCCGTGAATTGCTGAGATATTCCGATGCTACAAGTATGGAAGTGGTTCCGGCTATTTCACTCATTGCCTTAATGACCGGGAAGCTGTTATCTTCTTCCCTCAGGTATTCAAAAGCAATGGCAATGACTTTTTTTTGCATCAACTTATGAATGTATTCTTCTCCCTGCTGAGGAAGATTGATGTTGGTAAATATGATCTGATCCCCTTTCAAATGGTCTATTTCATCTTCATTGAGCGGGGAAATCCTTATGATAACGTCACATTGATAAACCTGATCTTTTTCACGTACGATGAATCCTCCATTTTCACTGTATTCATGGTCCTGATAATTGGCAGCCGCGCCGGCTCCGCTTTCAATGATCACTTCATGGCCCTGGTTGACAAGCACCTCAACTGCTTCGGGGGTGAGGGCCACTCTTCTTTCAATTTTATGGTTATCCCTCGGTATTCCAATGACCAGTTTGTTGTGTTTTCTGCCTACTTCAAGCATTTCTTCCTGTGGGAAAATACCTGCCTTTTCAAGCGAAAAATATGAAGGTTGGTTTCTTTTCATAGGATTAGTACGTTATAATATTGATATCATAAAGGTTATTCCGTGCTATAATTTAATGATCTAATAAATATTAAGGGTTCGCCCCTTATCCTCGTTCTCCGATATTTTAATGTATGTGGTTTGACTGGGCAACAGACTTTCTATTTTCTCCGGCCATTCAATAAAGCAATAGTTACTTGTGGTCAGATAATCCTCTATTCCAATGTCCAGGGCTTCATTGAGGGAGTTGATCCTGTAAAAATCCATGTGGTAAATGGTGTACCCCTCTTCGCTCCTGTATTCATTGATTAGAGAAAATGTCGGGCTGCTTACGACATCAATGACATTCAATTCGTTGCAAATGGCTTTAATGAAAGTGGTTTTTCCTGACCCCAGGTCACCGAAGAATGCAAATATTTTGTGTTCTTTGTTGGTATCCAGAAATTTTCTGGCTGCTTTAGGTAAACTTTCCAGGTTTTTTATATATAGCGTCTGCATCGACATGTTATTTCTTGGGTTTCAATTTGACAAAAGGAATCATCATCTCTTCCATGGAAATGCCTCCGTGCTGAAAAGTATCCTTATAGTAATTGACATAATAATTGTAGTTGTTCGGATAAACAAAATAATCCTGATTCCGGCAGAAAATATATTTTGTAGACAGATGGGTTTTGGGGAGATGGATTGTCTCCGGATTATTGACCTCAATCACTTCTGAGGGGTTATAGGAAAGATTTTTTCCATTTTTGTATCTTAGATTTACAGAGGTTTTTTTATCTCCAATCACCTTTCTTGGATTCTGTACCTGAATATTGCCGTGATCGGTAGTGATAATCAGGTTGATGTTTGTATCGGCCAATTCTTTAATTAAGCTAAAGAGTGAAGAGTGGCTAAACCAGGATTGTGTTAGCGTTCGATATGCAGCTTCATTGCTGGCGAGCTCCTTTATTACCTCTATTTCTGTGCGGGCATGGGAAAGCATATCGATATAATTGACGATGAGCACCGATAAGGGATAATTTTGCAGATTTGACAGATTCTGTAAAAGCTTTGTCCCTTTTTTAGTGGCTCCCAGCTTTTCGTAATAGAATTTAATATCCAGTCCCTGTCGATCGATATGGTTTTTTAACAGGCTTTTCTCCTGTAGGTTTTTGCCCCCTTCTTCTTCGTCATGCAACCAGAATTTTGGATATAGTTCGGAAATTTCAAGGGGCATTAAACCGGCAAATATAGAATTCCTTGAATATTGGGTGGCAGTGGGGAGTATGCTGAAATACATTTCTTCGCTATCGACCGAATAATACTCCCTGAAAGACGGACTCAGCTTTTTCCAGTGATCATATCGGAGATTGTCAATCAAAATTAAACATACCTTTTCACCCTGTTCAAGCAAAGGGAATATCTTATTTTTCATTATATTGGGAGATAGCAGCGGACTTTGGGTATTATCTGAAAACCAGTTAAAGTAATTGTCTTCAACGAATTTAGAAAATTCTTTGTTCGCCTCTGTTTTCTGCATCTTCAACACCTCATTCATCTCACCTTCACCCTGCCCTTCAAGCTCAAGTTCCCAGTATACTATTTTATCGTAAATCGCTTTCCAATCGTCGGAGGTTTTGGCCTGATTAATCAACTGGGCGATTTCCTGAAAGTTGGATTGATAATTGGATATGGTTTTTTGGGAGACGATTTCTCTGGTCTCAACATGTTTCTTTATGGTCAGCAGGATTTGTTTCGGATTTACAGGTTTGATCAGATAGTCATCAATTTTAGCCCCTATTGCTTCTTCCATAATATCCTCTTCTTCACTTTTGGTGATCATAATAACAGGGGTAGCAGGAGAGTGGTTTTTTATTCTGCCGAGTGCCTCCACGCCACTCACACCGGGCATTTGTTCATCAAGAAGAATAATGTCAAATGATTTGGTTTTCAGCTCTTCAATGGCATCATCGGCATTGCTTATCGTGAACACCTTATATCCCTTTCCTTCCAGAAACAGGATTTGGGGTTTTAGTAAGTCAATTTCATCATCAATCCACAGTATCTCCATGCTTTTCATTCTTGTATTTGCAGCCATTGTTTTATATCCACTGATTCTTAAATGGTTTTTTCTTTAAAGAAATTAATATATTCAATTATTGATTTCTTGTCAAGTAAAGTAAGGTAATTTTTTACGGAAATGAAAAAATACCTGTATTCGTCGGAATTAATTTCGGAAAAGACCCTTTCTTCCCTTTTGCTAAGCAGTTCGTAATATTTTTTTGCGGTGTTGTAATCTTCGAATTTTTTTACCGTTATGATGTGGTAAAATTCATTGAATTCAGTGCTTTCCGTGTTATAGTCTTTTTGAAGAAAATAATCCAGGTTAAAATTGATTACTTCAAATTTAAGCCTTTCGATGTCAATTTCTTCCGGGTTTGCAATGATGGCAAAGTAATAGGGCTCATTTTTATTAGAAGTATAGAGGGTTTCCTCTTCCTCCGGGACTGTGGGTGTATCCTGTTGGGTGGTATCTGAGGAGAGCTTTTCCTGGTCATCTGATTCCGATGATTCTGGTTTGTTTTGAACAAATTTCTTGTTAATTTGCTTCAGCTCTGTTTTTTGAAAATAAGATAAAATATCCTTTGCCTGTTGGGCAACTTCTGTCTCGGGATAGGATTTAACAACTGAATCCAGCCGGTTTCGGAATGAGACCATATCCTGAGTCTGGCCAATAACCAATGCTTCCAGGTAATCAAATCTTGAAAGATAGGTGCTGTCCTCAAATTGTTCTTTGGCCTTCCTGCTGTTGTCGAGCACTTTTCCGTACTGATTTTTTTGGTATAGCTCCAGAGATTCCGAATATAGTTTTTCTGCCTCATTCTTCTGGTTTTCCAGTTCCCTGAAATAATCGGGATTGGATAAGACCTTAGCATGATTGCTTTCCGGAAATTCATTCAGGATTTTGTCCTTGTATCTTTCGGCCTGACTGGTATTGCCTTGTTCTTTGTACAATTTGTGTATGTTGTAGTAACAGGTAATTTTAAAAGGATTGTCGGGGTATTGCTTATTGAGCGTCTGAAATGCTTCTATCGCCTTGGTTGGGTTATCCAGATCATTCATGTAAATATTTCCCATGTTGTAGTAAGCTTCCTGAATTTCCCTGTTGGATGCTTCCATAGCCGAATCCGTTAACGGCAGATTTTCAACGTAATGTTGTTTGTTGGTTCTGCTTTCTTGCTCTTGATCGCCCTCTTGGGCCTGCTCTTGTTCGTTACTTTCTGAAGAGTCATCAAAATCATCCTGGCTTGTACTGCTGGTGCGCCAATTATCTTTCAAATCACGATTGCCCCACCGGCTCTTGAATTCTGCCTGTCCATTTTTTATGGCGGTGGAACTGTAAAAATACCACTCCCCCCCGGGCCTGCCCTGATTGGAGTTTTGTCTGTTTTGGGTGTTTTGCGTATTTAATTGAGTTTGCTGGTCACGTTTTTTCTGTTGTTCTGCTTCCCTCTGTTTTTCAATTAACTGGCTTATTAACTGGTTTCTTTCATCGGAATCCATCTTTGCCACTCTCTGGAGGCTGTCCTGCCTTTCAATGGTGTTCAGATTATCAACCAACTCGGTTAAATGCTGTGTTTTCATAAACAGGTTCGAGTAGCCGGGGTAATCGGATTCGAGTGTAGTTACTGCACTGTCATAATATGACTGGGCATCGGAATATTTTTTATTCTGAAAATAGATATCAGCGACCGATAGGTAGGAAAGTCCTTTCTGATTTTCATTACCGGTGTTGTGTGCAATTGATTTTTTGTAATAATCCAGGGCTTGTTGGGAGTTTTCCTCTGCAACAGTTATTTCGCCCAAAGCATAATAGATCCGATCCAAATATTCTTCATTCTTATTATCTCCCAACATCTTATCAAGTTCTCTTTTTACTTTATCTCCACCCCGTTGGGTGATCTTCGAGAGTCTAGCCCGTTTTAACCTGGCATTGAATTCCATTTTATAATCGGGATTCATATCTATAACCGCTTCATACTGTCGGAAAGCTTCGTTGTGTTTGTCGGTTTCCTCGTAAAGCTGAGCAAGTATGAACATATATTTTACTCTTTTCTCTTTCTTATCGGCATGATCAATTGCCTTTTCCAGATAAGGAATGGCATTTTCGGATTGACCCTGTTTGATATGGTAATCGGCATAGGTAGCAAAAAATTCGTCTGCGAGCTTTTCAGACAGCGATTGATCTTTTTCTAAACCGGTAAGTACATTTTCAGCTTCTCTGAAATCCTCCAGTTCAATATAACAACGTGAAAGCCAGATCTCAGACTCATGCTGGATATCTTCATCCTTGAATTCCTGACTGGCATGTTGCAGTAATTTTGCTGCAGTGCCGTATTCCATCTCCCAAACGTAAGCTTTCCCCATTAACAGGTAAGCATCATCCACATACTTGTTAAATTCCGATTTGTTGTAATATTCTTTTTCTTCCTTGCTTAAATCCCTTTGGTCTTTAAGGGATTCAGGCTTTGAAGAAATGGAATGCAAGCGGATTAATTTGGAGCATTTTTCTATCGTTCGATCCATCTGGGGTTTTATGTTTTCGGAAAGATCTTCGTTGCCGTGGATGAACAATGGAAGCGTTCTGGTAAAATCATACTGGTAACCATCTGTATACCTGTTTAATCCTTCCTCATAGCTTTCTTCGGCATTGAACAAAATGTTGTAATAAGAGGTGAGATTGTGATAAAAACGTGTAATAGCAGTATTTTTTTCCGTACTGCATTGAAAGAAAATCAACGGAAAAAGAACAATCAATAAAGGAATGACCCTTATTTTAATTGGTGTTTTCACATTAAATGGTTTTTTAACCAATCTAACTGAATTTTGGATCTGATATTATCCATCCAGAGTATAAATACCTAAAAATTCCACTATAAATATAAAAATGATTCGTTATATTTAGAAATGAATAATAGGGTAATTCCTTCCCGCTTAATAAGATAAGCGCAGATTCCGGCTATTCGTTGACTGCAACGACTTCTTTTACTTCGGGAATCTCTTTTTTCAATGCCTGCTCAACCCCATTTTTAAGGGTATAAAGACTGAAAGGGCAAGTACCACAAGCTCCCTTTAACTGAACTTTTACAGTAAGATCATCGGTGATTTCTTCCAGGGAAATATCACCACCGTCCGCTAATAGGTAAGGCCTTACTTTATCTATTGTTTCGGAGATTTTTCTTTCTATTTCCTGTCTTTTTTCCTTTTCCATTCCTGTAATTTTTGGTTATTTATGTTTGATCCGCACCCGTTGGGTAGGGTCAAGGTTTTCATTTCTTTTTTTAACTTCATTGATCAGGTTTTGGGCTAATTCATAAAACGCCGCACCGGTCTGTGAATTTTCATCCAAAGCCGTAGGTGTGCCTTTTTCTCCGTCTTCCATGATGTTCTGAACTATGGGTATTTGACCCAGGAGTGGTATGCCTTCCTGTTCGGCAAGGTTTTTACATCCTTCTTTGCCAAAAATATAGTATTTGTTATCAGGTAGCTCTTCAGGAGTGAACCACGACATATTCTCGATCAGACCCAACACCGGCACATTGATCTGTTGTTGTGTAAACATCCGTATTCCTTTAATGGCATCGGCTAATGCCACCTTTTGAGGCGTGCTCACAATTACGGCTCCGGTTACGGGCAGCTCCTGTACCAGCGTTAAATGGACATCACTTGTTCCCGGCGGCAGGTCTATAACTAAATAATCGAGTTCTCCCCACTCACCCTGGTTGATCATCTGCTTCAAAGCATTTGTGGCCATAGGGCCTCTCCAAACCAATGCATCTTCCGGGTTAATGAAAAACCCTATGGAAAGCATTTTAACCCCATAATTTTCAATGGGTGTTATTTTATCAATCCCTTCTTCTTTTTTCACATAAGGCCTTTGTCCTTCTACATTGAACATTTTGGGTATTGAGGGGCCAAAGATATCTGCATCGATCAGCCCGACCCGGGCCCCGGTTTTAGCCATGCTCACAGCAGTATTGCATGCAATGGTAGATTTTCCTACTCCTCCCTTACCGGAAGCTATGGCAATGATGTTTTTTACTCCGGGAAGCACAGGTTCTTCTTCCGGGGAGTCTTTTTCCTTTTCCTGCTTTTTCTCCGCCGTTTTAACCGATATGTTTCCCCTTATCTGAGCGTTTTCATCCAATTCATTTTCTATTGCCTGTACACACGCCTTCCTGATGGAAGAGATAAACGGGTCGTTTTGTTTCTTAAATAAAAGGTTGAAACTGATGCTTTCTCCTTTGATCTTAATATCATCAACCATTCCCAGCGAAACAATATCCTGCTTTTTTTCCGGATGTTTCACCTTTTCAAGTATATCTAAAATTTGTTTTTTTGAGTAGCTCATAAAAACCAATTATATTAATTTAATTTAAATAAACAACAAAAATAATGAGATTATTATACAATCCCTAACCTGGATTATTCTTACCGCAGCTTTAGCTGCAAACAAATTTCTCTTAACCTGATGATAAATATTATGCTCAGAGTTAAATAGTTAACTTTATTTTTTT
>JBNJFN010000076.1:0-11885 GCA_051746885.1 Bacteroidota bacterium
GAGTGACCTGCCGGGATTTATCCAGATTTTCAGCAACAAGCCCGATCTCCTTTTTCACATTATGGATATATCTTTCTATTTCCTTCCTTTCGGGCATTATATTGGTGTTGCAACCGCAGAAATAACAAATTTGTGGACAAAAAGGAATGTGAATATACAGGGATATATTAGAAGGCCATTCATTATTTGAATCTCTGAGCATCTGAATATAATCGTTCCTGGTGAACTCTTCCGTAAAGTAATTGGCCGGGGGATAACTCGTATATCGGGGTCCCGGCTTGTTGTATTTTTTTATAAGTGCTGTATCTATTTGCATAAAAATATATTTTAAACACTTTGTTCGGATAAAACATAAGTGGGTTCCGGGGTCAGTTCAGGATCAAAGTATAGTTTGCCTATGCTCAGTGTGACAATAATTCCAACCAACGTTTCAACAAGGAACAATCCTGAATAGCCGATCCAGTCCCCTATTCTTCCGCTAATGACTACCACCAGCAAGCTGCTAAGGTGGGTCAACACAATCTGAAGGGTATAGTCGGTTCCTTCTTTTCCTTTACGCACCGTATTCATTGAAATTGTAAATATTGCCACAGAGGCCATGCCATAAGCGCTCCATATCAGTGCAATTCCCGTATAAATGAGTATGATATGGGTGTTTCCAAAAGCGATGAATGTCATAAAACCCGCAGCCAAAGAACCATAGAAAGCAAAAAGCCGCAATCCGTTCATATTGCCTACTCTTCGTAAAATATACCCTCCGAGAAAAGCGCTTCCGGCACCACAAGCCGTACCGAAAATCCCCGTCATTAAAGCAATTTCTTTCACAGTATAACCCAGATCAACCAGGTAAGGTTTAAGCATAGACAGAATGCCTATAAGTCCGGCATAAAATATTACCAACAGCGTCACTCTTTTACCGATCCGTTTCTGACGAAAAAAACTCCATATATTGGAAAAGGCAATCCGGTTCCTTTTGATGTGGAATTCCTGCTTTTTTCTGGGTTCCCGGTATCTTGTTACCGGTATGAGCGCAATCAGTACAATCCCGCTGATCACCAGCATCAGATACTGCCAGCCGATCACCGTATAAAGAAAAAGCAAAACGCCACTGCCGAATAAAGTCCCGAGAAAGTTACCAGATGATTGCATGCTGTTGCCCATGCCCCGCTCCTTTTTTTTCAATATCCTTACGGCCAGGGCATCTGAGCCTATATCCTGAATGGATGACAATACAAATGCCACGACCATCAGAATAATGATGGTGGTAAAATCGCTTTGCAAGTTGAAAAATCCTATGGATATGATTACAACGGCATAAAAAATCTCCGATCCGATAATCCATCTACGATAGTGCATGTTATCCCTGGCATTGTGATCGACAACAGGACCCCATAAAAATTTTACAATCCATGGTATTTTGATAAGCTGGATCATACCAATACTGGATAATGAATACTCTTCCATCCGCATGATCACGGGCAAGACGGTGGAGAAAAAGCTCATCGGAATGGATTGAGCAAGATACAGACTCAGTAATATGCCGTATTTCTGGGTGGGTTTCATATTAGCGCAAATTTAACAGGTTAGGGATATTGAGGTTGCTCGAAAGAGTAATACCAAACCGCAATGGTGTATTTTTCTGTGAATAAGTATTTCTGAAAGCTTCAAACATGAATACATTATAATCTGTATTGAGTGCATTTTTCGCCCAAATGGAACAGTTGAACCGGTCAAATACACCGGTTATCCGCATGTTCAACAACCCGTAATAATTTTCCTTCATGGTGTTCTCATTATCCCAGTAATGTTTCCCAATACCGTGATAAGAGGCATGGAACCTGATCTCCTCCAGCATTTCCCTGGATATTACCCACCTGTAATTGCTTCCCACGCTAAACGTATAGCGAGGAATGTAAGGAATGAAATTTCCGTTATAATTAAGGTTTTTGGCGGGATCCTTTACATATTTTTCGTATTTGGCATGGGTATAACCAAAAGTGAAATAATTGGACCAATTTTTCAGTGTCCGGTGGTTGAATTCAACCTCGAATCCCCTGCTGTTTGCCTGAGCGGCGTTTCTTAGCAATGGACCATGACTCAGGGTGTCAATTTGATAAACCTGCTTGTCTTTGACATCAATATTATACAGGGCTAAATTGGCAGACAAACGATTGGAGGACCACTTCAAACCGGTTTCGTAATTCAGGCTGTACTCAGGGCGGAAAGTCTGATCCTGTTCTCTCTCAAAAGTTGAGTTAAAGCCCCCGCTTTTGTATCCCTTAGTATAACTCAGATATTGTACAAGATGGTCATTCCATGAATAATGCAAACTTATTTTGGGAAGGAGTTCCGGATAAGATTTGTTATGAACGAAATCATCCTGTAACTGTTTATTGTTGTTAATATTAAGGAAGTACTTGTAATCCAATTTGTTAAATTCATAATCATACCGCAAACCGACTGTGGCTTCAAGGTTTTCGACCAGGAAATCCTGATAGTTCATTTGTCCGAACACAGCGAACCCACCTGTAGTTTTGTCATAGTTTTTGATTTTTTGCATTTCAGAAGGAAGGTTATACATGGGAACTGCATCCTCCCCGTAAAAAACATCTACCTGTTTATCTCTCAACTGATAAAAACCGAAAAGACCTGTAACGAACTCCAGTCTTTTATTTTGGGGGCTGGAAAAATTGATTTCCTGCGTCAGCATGTGGTGGTTCCTGTCCTGAGTGACATAAACAAGTTTGGCGGGCGTAAAATCCTGATCAATATCCTGAAAATCATCAAGTAGTTGATAAGAAGTTACTGACTTCAGCGAATATTCACCGATATCATATTCTGCTTTTAATCCCGAACTAAGAATATTTCTTTTGTAGTAGCTGTCATGGTTGTAGTTGATGGTGCTTTTGCCTCCTCCCTCTGGTACTTTGGCATAGGGATAGCCGTTGTTTTTCGTATTCTTCGCATCCAGAATGAATTGATAGGAAGCATTTTCAGATGGGGTGTATTTCAACTTTACCCTTCCTGAAAGATCTTCTTTTCCTCCAATGGTATTCCGCTCATATTGGTTGGTATAATACCCATTGTGATTCATGTAATTTCCTGATAAAGAAGTAATAAGATTGTCATTGAGTGGTATACTTTGTTTTAAATGATAAGTTTTTCTGTTATGATTGCCCAATCCCACGGAAAAATTGGTTGTTGACCTGTTTTTGATTTCTTCCGTGTAAATCTTAATGATCCCTCCGAGGCTGTTGCGTCCATATAAAGTCCCCTGGGGGCCTCGTAGCACCTCAATGCGCTCGATGTCGAAAAGATTAAAATCGAAAGCCGCTTTTTCAAAATAAGGAATGTCATCTACATACAGGCCGATTGCCGGCTCATTGATTCTCGATCCAATACCCCTGATATATATGGGAGAAGTTAAGCTTGAGCCATAGTCAGGCATATGGAAGTTGGGTGTAGCAAACGTCAAATCGTTCAAGGTTTCAATCTGCTTATCCTTAACTTTAACTGAAGACAATGTGGATATTGAAGCTGAAACTTCTGATAATCTCTCTGTTTTTTTGTTGGCAGTTACCAGCACATCATTGATGTAATATTCGTTCACGAGCAGGGTGTCGGACAACCGCTTCTCCTTATCCTGACCCCATAAACTATTTCCTGTTAATGTTAATATTGCGATCATGAATAATAAACTCCATCTGAACCATACATTCATAACATTTTTTTTTATTCATTAATAGTCAATCATTGACCAGAATCAGGTTTTATACTTTCTAAATTAAACCTGGGAACCAAAACTTGAAATATGTGAGTTCGCTTTTAAAAGGCAATTGTTTATCTATAAAGCGCCCCATGTAGTTATCAGTCAATCAATACGCTACTTTCGATGCCTTTGACCAATTAAGCATATTAACAACATCTTAGAGTGAACCCACATTTAAAAAAATACAATCAGGAAGGGGGACCTCTGAAACTGTATGTACTATTTAAATCAGTATTACTGATTAAAGGGATATTACAGGGTGGATAACACTTTTCCCAATTGTTTAAAAGATCAAAATCTTTGTTAGATAACCGGGAGGTGCTTATATTTTCGTGATTTTTTTCTTTATCCTTGTTTTTTTCGGGAGCATAAAAAAAAGTACGGGAATCATCAACAGTTTGCTTTTTTTGAAAAGCGGCATAATTGATCTCTCCTCCCTCAGTTCTTTTGGAAGTGGCAATACGGTTTACCAACAGGGTCCCGAATATTCCCGTCAGCAAAATATAGGGCAACAAAGATGTTATGAGGCTGGTATAGAACATATTTTAATGCTGAAAATGTTTGTCAAATATATAAAATAGTAACCGGGAATTTACCAGCAAAAGTTAAAATTTATAATGCTTTTAAATAAAAAAGTTATCCAGATCTTTTTTTCCTCCTGGGATTTTTAGGAAACCAGCCTTTTTCCACCCTTTTTTCCTGTTCAATGATCTCGCCAATTCCCCATAAAAAGGTAAATCCCAGTATACTCAAAATGGAGGACCAAAGGAAAGATTTGCTTATCAAAGAAAAAATAATGCATAGCATACCTATAATCAAAAACCCGATCCAGAATTTTTTAGTGAAATAATATTCGGATTTTATGGTAAGGTATCTTCCGAGTGCAATACTTAAGAATGCTCCTGCACCAACAAGTATACCCGATATATTCAATGGATCAAATAACATTCCAGCTACTGATTGATTAATTGTATGACCTGTGGGGATTTTTCTTTGCCTGACCTTTTAACACCCGTTGATGCTGTTTGAAAAGCTCCAGGGTGCTCCAGAAAAGTGCAAATCCTAAAACCCCGAAAATTACCGAAACGAATTTGTTTTCAAAAAAAAGAGAGAGTATGGCAAAAACAATCCCGGAAAACAAAAATACGGGCCAGACCTTTTTTCCAAAATGGTATTCCACTTTGATAACAATGGGATGGAAAAGCCCGATGATAATAAAAGCCAAAAGCCCTATGGCAAATCCTTCAATATTAAGATCCGACCAGTTCAACATAATCGTTTAGAGAATTTAAAGAGAAATTGCCTATTAATGTGAAAAGCAGAAAACAACAAACTTAAAATCACCAATAAATTTTCCATTATCTCAGTTCTCTGAATGCCTGTTCAAGATTTTCCGACAGCCTGTTGAATACTTCATTCTGGGAAGCCATCCCGTCAATGTCATAAATGATGTTCCTTCTCCTGTAAAAATCAAGAACCGGCCGGGTATGCCTATCGAATTGCTCTATTCGGTGGATAATGGTATTTATATTTTCATCATAGGGTCTTTTTTTCTCTGTTTGTCCCCTTGCTGTAAGCCTTTTCACTGATTCCAGCGTCGGGATATCCAAATTCAGTACACAAGAAACGGATGAATCCATTTTACGCAACAAACCATCTAATATGTAAGCCTGAATGACAGTTTTTGGAAATCCTTTAAAGAAGAATCCCCTGGCATTCGGGTTGGTTTTAATTTGTTCCTCAATCACTTTAACGGCAAATTCATCGGGTACAATATCCCCTTTTTCGATATAGGATTTTGCCTTTTGCCCCAATTCGGTTCCTTTGTTCATTTCTTCGTATACCCTCGAACCCATAGAGATGTAGATCAGGTTATATTTCTCTGCAAGCTCTCTGCCGTGAGTTTCCTTGCCTGAACCGGGAGGGCCATAAAGCACTACATTCATCCATTCCCGGCTAAGCGTCTCTTCGATGGTATTAACGATTCTCTCAAAAACTTCATCAACGGTCCCTACTCCGTTAATTTCAATATAAATGCCCTTTTCCTTGTAAAAGTTGGCAACCGGGATGGTTTTCGATTTATATTCCTCGAAACGAATTTTTATGGCATCTTCGGTGTCATCGCTCCTGCCTTCCTTTTCAGCCCTTTCCAACATTCGCTTCATCAGTTCATCCTCTGGTACTTCAAGACTAATCATACAGGACAGCGAGGTATTCATCTTAAGCAACAATCCTTCGAGAATATATGCCTGAATGAAGGTTCTGGGAAAACCGTCAAACAAAAATCCACCAACATCGCGATTTTCCTGCATCTTTTTTTCAATGAGCTGAACGATGAGATCGTCGGAAACCAGGTTTCCTTTTTCAATTACATCCTTTACTTTTTTTCCCAGCTCAGTTCCCTGAGACATTTCATCGCGCAGAATATCGCCTGTAGATAGATGGACAAGATTGTATTTATCAATCAATTTTTTTGCCTGGGTGCCTTTACCTGCTCCTGGAGGACCAAAAAGTGCAATGTTGAACATAAATTATCCTTTTATTTTATTATTAATGAGTATATAGTAACCTGATAGATGTATTAGAATTATCTGGTTTTATTGCCGTTATATAAAAAAAAGTGCAATCATGGTCAAAAATATGTTTTACGTAAAATCAATTTTGCGTAAAATTGAAAAAAAAATGAGAAATACCAATAAACTTGCTTTAAAAAACTATATAATATAAAAGTAGTGAATATATGGGTACTATCAGATTCATGATAAGCACCTGTAATTAAACTCAATTCATAGCATTCTCCTAAATAGTTACAAATGTAACCATTTAGGGAAGTTTTAATTGCTGGCTTCGACAAATAAACACATGCTACAGCTGACTATTCACAAGTAATTCTAACGCTATTAAAAACCTGGCTTTTTGCTTCACTTCTTTCGTAAAAAACTGTTTTTTTCTAATGCAGGCTCACCTGTGCTCCGCCGAAGCTAAGCACAGGTGAGCCGCAACCCTTCCCTCAAGCCATCGCGAATTCATAAACTGCAATCCATTTTTTCATGAATGGTTCAGGTAAGAAAATAATATAATACTATCCCTTTACAATTGTGAAAACAAAAACATAGTTTGTTTTGTTGTATTCACATTTGTTACTTACCAAAACATCAATTAATATTTTTGTGAATAATTCCGGATGAATAATTATAAGAAAAAAGAATAATATATGTTTACATTCGTATAATCAGTTTATTAATGTCTTCTTTTGAATAAAAACTTAAAATCCAGTTTTCCGTTAGCAGCGACAGATGCTGTAAAACAAGATTTGGATTATTATTAAAATTTTAAAAATCAATATGCTATAAAAATAATCTTAGATTCAGGTTTAAGATTCAAAAAAACACTATTGCCTATATAAGTTTTATTAATAATTTGTTGTTTATACCATACTGTGTAATTGCCGAGCTTTAATCCTGGAAAAAATAAAAATGTTCAGAGGAATTCCTTATGAAAATCCCTGTAATTCCATTAATAATGAAAATATTAATGGAATATTATTCAAGTAATATATCTGGATTTTTTATTCCTATAACATAAAAGTACAGCATCTTGTCACATTTGTAATTTCTTAAAAATACACAAATGTAATATTCCGGAATGAAATTATTTATTACATTTGTAACAAACTATGAATTGTATTATGGAAACCCGTTTAATGGAATTTTTAAAGGCGCATAATATGACCTCAACCAGGCTGGCAGATGAAATTGGGGTGCAAAGATCGAGTATTTCGCATATATTATCCGGAAGGAACAAACCCAGTTATGATTTTATACATAAATTTCTTCAATATTATAAAGACATTAATCCCAAATGGCTGATACTTGGTGAAGGTCCTATGTATGCCAAAGAAAAACAAACTTCTCTGTCATTTGAACAACAACCGGAAAAATCAACTTCACCAGAAGCCGCTGTTCAGAAAGAAGCATCGGGTGATGTGCGTGCATCTGATTCTCGTGAAGTTGAACCCCAACCCACTAAATCTCCTTATATTGAAAAAATTGTCATTTTTTATTCCGATAATCGATTTGAAGAATACACTCCAAAAGACAAAAAATAGCATATCTTATATATCTTTGCAGAAAAAATGTACCAGAAATTTTTGCGTCCGCTCCTCTTCTTACTGAAACCTGAAACAGTACATCATATTATCATTTATCTCCTTAAGCTTCTGTTCTTAATTCCATTTGTTTCACAACTTTTTTCATGGATTTATAAGATCAAAGATTCCCGCCTGAAAAGAGAATTTCTGGGGATAACCTTTAAAAATCCGGTGGGTTTGGCTGCCGGATTTGATAAGAATGCCGAAATTTTTGAGGAATTCAACCATTTTGGTTTTTCTTTCATTGAAATAGGAACCGTGACGCCCCTTGCACAACCTGGTAACCCAAAACCCCGTGCTTTCCGCCTTCCTGAAGACAAAGCCTTGATCAACCGGATGGGATTCAACAATAAAGGGATCGATCAGGTAGTAAAAAGACTGAAGAAAAGGAAATCCCGGCTTGTAGTTGGAGGCAACATAGGGAAAAACACAAAAACACCCAATCACAAGGCATTAGAAGATTATGTCAATGCATTCAATAAAATATATGATCATGTGGATTATTTGGTAATTAATCTGAGCTGTCCAAACATCAAAAACCTGAATGAACTGCAGGATAAAGACCGAACAATGGAAATATTGAATGAACTAATGCGTCTGAGGAACTCATTCCAGGTTGAAAAACCCCTTCTGTTGAAAATATCTCCTGACTTGGACAAACAACAGCTTGATGATGTTGTAGACATATTCTACAACACGGGAATAGATGGTATAATCGCCACCAATACCACCATTCAACGGAAGAATTTATCCACCGATGCCACCTCGGTGGAACAGATTGGTGAGGGTGGATTAAGCGGCTTTCCCCTTAAAAAAAGATCTACAGAGATCATCCGTTACCTGAGTGAAAAAAGTGCCGGGCAGATACCCATTATCGGTGTGGGTGGGATTATGACTCCTGAAGATGCGATTGAAAAACTATCCGCTGGTGCCACCCTGGTTCAGATCTATACCGGTTTCATATACAACGGCCCGGGTTTTGTGAAGAAAATAAACAAAGAGATACTCAGAAGAACAACTGAATAAACGGTCTGGAGGTATTCCTTTGGTTTCCGTGTCAATCATTTTACTTGCAACTTTCTGGATCATTTACCACCGGATCTTTCTCAAGCCTACCGCTGTTGTTATGTCTCCTGTTGTTGAGGAAATGGTAAATGCGTTCAATCCGGATGTCCGGATTTTCTTAATTTAATAAAGTGATTTAAAAACACTAAACTACCAGCAAAGCTCATAACACTTGCAAGAAAAATTGAATAAGAGTATGTTCCTGAAGCATCAAACAGAGCACCTCCAATGAACGGGCCTGCTATGCCTGCTATTGCATACCCCAAAAATACATAGGGGTAAATAATGCCAAGATTCCTTACTCCAAATACCTGAGCCGTTTCTTTAGCAAAAAGCACAAAATTGCCACCAAAACCAAAACCTATAAAAAATGCAAGAACTAAATATGCAATTCCGGATAAAGTAAAAATATTCAACGAAATGATAGCTATGGATTGGAAAAATAGTGCCCCAAATATACTTAAACTTGCACCCATGTAGTCGCTCAAGAAACCCCAAACAAGCCTGCCCAAAAAATTTGCAACAGCGAATATTGAAACTCCAAGAATCAAATAATGGGTTGGGATGTTGTCTTGTTCTCCGATAATTTTCAAACTTCCAATTATCAACAAACCTGCAAAAGTCCCCAGAAATATTCCAAGAAATAATTTTTTAAAAATTTTAGAGCCGAGAAAGTTGGTTATTTTGACAGATTTTTCTTTATTACTTTTTAAGGTGCTTTGATCCTGATAAATTAAATTTGAAAAAGTAACTATAATCAAACCATATGATATTCCTATAATGCTAAGTAATTGTAATACATCTTTACCCTCAGACAAGATCTTTTCAGCTACTTCCGACATAAATACTGCGCCTAATCCAAAACCTGCGGCTGAAATGCCTGTAATCAGCCCCTTTCTTTCAGGAAAGAGCTGAACGGGCGATGTAAGCGCAACCCAATAACCGAAACCTGTTGCCATTCCTCCTAAAACTCCAATCCCTAACAAAATTATAATGAAATTACCGAGAGAATGGCTCGCCATAAAATAACCTGCAAAAAATAATATGCCTGAAATGTAACCGATATACCTGAACTTGATTTTTTTACCTAGCTGTCCAACAAAAATCATTGTAACAGGAAAAATGGCTATTAGAGTTCCAAATATTACCTGAGACTGAGAAGCCAAAAAATTATAGTTTTCAATCAGTTCGGATGCAATTATACTCCACGCATACAAACTGCCTATACAAAGCATTATTATAAATGAAGCGAATACAGTTAAATATTTATTCATAATCAGATATTTTTTGTTCAATGCGGCTCGAAATTTAGCAAGAATTGCTGAATTAGCAAATACCTAACCTGACGGATGAATTCCAGATCCGCGGAAACATCTAAAAGTTTAACGCCTCATCCATTGCCCTCCACGAATGGCCATTGACATCTTTGAAATTTATTTTTATAAGATTTGCAGTCATGATAATAATTTTATAAGATTAAATCAATGTTTTAGAAAAAACACCGGAAGGATTTGTCTATTCGCTTAGCAGTTTTTCAAAAAAATTAACTCAGGAAAATTCTTTTAATAATCAGTGGCGCTTCGGATGCCAGAATACTGAATGGAAAGAAAATCAATAATATAAAAAAGCAGCCGTATGGTGGCTACTCTATGACTCAGTGGCGCCAGGGAGGCCAGACCCTCGAATAGCCGGGCAATTAATGCCATAAAAAAAGCCTCCTGACAGAGGCTTTTTTGTGACTCAGCTGGGTCTCGAACCCAGGGCCCTCGCCTTAAAAGGGCGATGCTCTACCAACTGAGCTACTGAGTCGGTGCAAAAGTAATACCTTCTGAAATTTCTGCAAATTTTTGGCCGACTTTTTTTGAAAAAAATCCATTCACCTATCACCTCCTTCTCAATCAATAATTTAGTCCAATAAGATCCAATCATTTTTATTTAGTCCCACCAATTTAAATATGTATGGTTGATAGCTGTGCAAATGTTTTCCTGTGTTGTTAGATGAAATCATGAAAAAATCAATACATTTAAGCGCTGAAATAAATTTGACGTATGAAGGATAAAGTTATTATAATTACCGGAGCCTCATCAGGTATAGGGAAAGCATGTGCCTATTTATTCTCAGATAAAGGTGCAAAGGTAGTATTGGCTGCACGTAACAAAGAAAAATTAGAAGAAATCGGGCAAGACCTACAAGCAAAAAACAGAGACATTCTTACAGTTAAAACAGATGTTTCTGTGGAGGCTGATTGTAAAAAACTGATAGATGAAACCGTCAGTAAATTCGGCAAAATCGATGTACTGGTCAATAATGCAGGGATCTCCATGAGAGGCCTTTTTGAAGACATAAACCCGGAAGTGTTGGAAAAAGTAATGAATGTAAATTTCTGGGGAACGGTATATTGTACTAAATATGCCTTAACCTGTTTATTCAAAACCAAAGGCTCGGTAGTTGGCATTTCCTCAATTGCAGGTTTTCAGGGTCTTCCCGGAAGGACAGGATATTCCTCCTCAAAATTTGCCATGCATGGCTTTCTGGAATCATTGAGGGTTGAGACCTTAAAGAAAGGTCTGCATGTAATGATTGCTGCACCGGGTTTCACTTCCACTGATGTACGCAAATCAGCTTTGGGCCCTGATGGTAAAGCCCAGGGAAATAGTCCCAGGGATGAATCAAAAATGATGTCGCCGGATGGGGTAGCTGAAATTATTGCCAGGGGAATTAAGAAAAGGAAAAGGAAGATCATTATGACTACTGAAGGGAAGTTAACCGTTTTATTAAAGAAAGTTGCTCCCAAACTCTTAGATAAACTCACCTACAGAGTTATGTCCCGGGAACCCGATTCACCTTTTAAATAACAAGAGATGAGTAGTCTAAAAATGATATTCAGTCAGACTAATCTA
>JBNJFN010000077.1:0-11864 GCA_051746885.1 Bacteroidota bacterium
CATTGTTTCCTTCTCACATTATATTCCGAGGAAGCAAGTTCGTGTTGGACGTTGGAGTTACAAAGAATTAGCTGATAATCTTTAAAATGAAGCGGATAATAATTGCTGTCCAGGCTTCTGCAATCGAGCTTTACTACGTGTCCTTTTTTTCCATAGACGGCTGCAAACTGATCCATAATGCCGCATTGCATTCCGGCGAAATTGTGTTCGGCGTTTTGGCTCAGATACATGATTTGTGCAGGTTCCACGCCCACATCAAAAGTTTCATTAATGGCATGAGCAAAACCGGTTTCCAGTGCTGCTGAGGAACTAAGTCCCGCGCCCAGTGGCAGATCCCCTCCAAAAACACAGTCAAAGCCGGTGAGGTTGAATTCCCTGATCTTCATCATTTCCCTGATGACACCCAAAGGATAATTTACCCATGTCTTCTTCACAGGTTCTTTTTGATCTGTTGAAAAGGTATATTCCTCATCTATGTCATGTGCATATATTCTGCATTGGTCGGAATCATTTCTTTTAAGTGCAAAATATATCCTTTTGTTGATGGCAGCCGGAAGTACAAACCCATCGTTGTAATCGGTATGTTCCCCAATCAGATTGATTCTTCCGGGTGCACTGAAAAGTTGGGGTTGATCCTCGTACCTTGCAACAAATTGTTCATGTATGGTATCCTGTATCATAGTAGTTTGGTTTTATAAACTTATTATTTCCCGGTACTGAACTTGTATATGGTTGTTTGTGTGTACGTCTCGCCGGGATTCAGAACTGGTGTGGGAAAATGGGGTTGATTGGGAGAATCCGGGAAATGCTGGGTTTCCAGGCAGAATCCGCTCCTTTGTTCGTAAGATACATTGTTTTTTCCTACATCGGTTCCATCCAAAAAGTTACCTGCGTAAAACTGCATGCCGGGTTCAGTGGTATATACTTCCATCTTTCTTCCTGTGGTGGGTTCATAAACACTGGCTGCAAGACTGAGTTCACCCCGTTCGGTTTTGCTGAGCACCCAGTTGTGATCAAAGCCGTTGCCATATTCAATCTGTTGATAATCACTGTTAATTCCGTCTCCCATATTTTTTGTCTCCCTGAAATCCAAAGGTGTATTTTCTACTGGCCGTATTTCACCCGTTGGTATTAACTCTTCACTTACAGGGGTGAAATGATCGGCATTGATCATAAGTTTATGATCAAGTATTTTACTTTTTCCCGCATCCTTCAGATTAAAGAATGAATGGTGTGTCAGATTGAGCACGGTTTTCTTGTTGGTTGTAGCTTCATAATCAATTTTGAGTTCATTTTCCTCTGTGAGTGTATAAATTACCATGACATCCAATCTGCCGGGGAAACCCATTTCACCATCTTCACTCACATAAGTGAGTTTGAGGGCTTCGTTCCCTTCCTTTGTTGTTTTTTCGGCATTCCAGGTAACATTATGAAACCCTTCGGGGCCACCATGAAGATGATTGCCATCATCGTTCTCGGGTACTTCATAGTTCTTACCGTCCAGGGTGAAGCTTGCATCACCTATCCGATTCCCATATCTGCCAACTAAGGCACCAAAAAAGGGATTGCCATCTACATATTCTTTGGGATTTTCATACCCGAGCACGACATCGCTGAAGTTTCCGTCCTTATCCGGTACTTTCAGAGACATTACCTTTCCTCCAAAGTTGGTGATTTTAACTTCGCATCCGTTTTCATTTTTAAGCGTAAACGCTTTAATAGACTGTTCACTTTTCATACTTTCTTGCTCCTCCTGTTTTTGTGATTTTTGTCCACACCCGGTAAAAATAATAAGTGCGACTGCAATTGTGTGAATAACTATAATTTTTTTCATAAACATAAAATTTTTAAGGTACGATTGTATTAATTGTTTATAATTAGAACTATTTGATCTTTTTTCTATATTAATAAAATGCTCCCCCACCATAATTTCAAACGGAATAAATTTGGTATGCAATATTTGGAAAAAATGTATTAAATGTCAAGATGGGGTATAAAAAAATCTGTATTTTTTTGCAATTTGGTATTGTTGAAACGTTAATAAAGATATGACAATTGTAAGAAACATTTATTAAAACCTTCATGAAAGCTGAAACACGTATTATCCTTACTGAAGATGGTTCACATACTTTATATGTAGATTCCATCGATGAATATTATCATTCCAGATACGGTGCCATTCAGGAATCAAATCATGTGTTCATTTCCAACGGACTGAATGACATTAATAGAAAAGATATTGTTGTTCTGGAGGTGGGGTTCGGTACGGGTTTGAATGCTTTGTTGACTTATATTACAGGTAAAAAGAATCAAATAAAAATTCAGTATGATGCTATAGAGTGGTTTCCACTCGAAAACTCCCTGATTCAGAAATTAAATTTCACCCGTTTCCCGGATATTGACAACCATCAATTCTTGATGGATCTGCACGCGCTTTCATGGAATCAGTTACATACACTGGACGACTTTTTTACGGTTCATAAAATTCTTCAGGATTTTAACCATTTTATACCTGAAAAAAAGTATCATATTGTGTATTTTGATGCCTTTGCTCCTGAAAAGCAGCCGGAAATGTGGGATGAACAGAATTTTGTCAAACTTTTTCATGCCTTGGAGGTTGGGGGTATACTGGTTACATACTGTGCCAAAGGAGCAATTAAAAGAAAATTTAAAAGGGTGGGTTTCAGGGTTGAATTGCTTAAGGGTCCTCCGGGCAAACATGAAATGATAAGAGCTGTAAAACCCGGATAATTTTATTGTCTAAAAATTTTAGTTAACCAGATTATTTATTTTAAATTAGCCAACTGATGTATTATAAAATTTAAAAATTAAGTATATGAATTTTAGAAATGTATTAGTTTTATCAGTTTTAGTAGTCTTTATTGGTGCCTGTGGCAAAAATGACAATTTGGGCAGCAATGCCAAAATGGAGTCAGAACTGGATACCGTTAGTTATGCGCTGGGTGCGGATGTAGCAAATAGCTTAAAAGACAGAAACGGACTTACAGAACTCAATTATGAAGCATTTGTGAAAGGGATGCGTGAGGCTTTTGAAAAGGATGAATTAAGCATGAACGATGCTGAAAGAAGAAACCTGATCAGAACTTATCTTCAACAACTGGCCCAAAAAAAAGAACAGGAGAACCTCGAGGAAGGCGAGGAGTTTCTTGCTGAAAATAAAGAAGATGAAGATGTGGAAGTCACCGAAAGCGGATTACAGTATAAGGTAATTGATGAAGGCTCGGGTGATTCTCCCGATGCCAATGATACTGTAACAGTTCACTATACTGGTAAAACCATTGATGGTGATGTTTTTGACAGTTCTGTCGAACGGGATGAACCAGCCACGTTTGCTGTAAATCAAGTGATCGAAGGGTGGACCGAAGGCCTTCAGTTAATGAAAGAAGGAGCCAAGTATGAGTTATTTATTCCTACTGATTTGGCTTATGGTACCCGTGTACAGCCGGATGGAGAAATTGAACCCAATGAAGCTTTAATTTTTGAAGTGGAATTACTGGAAGTTAACAAGGTTCCCGGAACAGAACCCGAAAGTCAAAATCCCCAACAGTAAGTATAACCTTCATAGGAAGGTATCATCTATATTAAGGAGTCTTTCGATCATTCGAAAGACTTTTTTTATGAATGATAGAGGAGCGATCTCACCTGCCTTAATCTTGGGTGATTCGGGTTGAATCATTGGATGGATGAAATGATGGCATATACCAAAGGCTGTATTGCGTCAATATGTCATATAATTTGTTTTGGTACAGATATTGAATGATTTAAGGTGCAAACAAACCATAAAAAAAGAAAGGAGGTGGTTGAGATATGTTACCAAATAGAACAAACAGCTTAACCGGATTATTGGATGATGCATTTGCAAGTGATCTGCCGAATTTCTTTGGTTCGATGAGGGGAGTCAATGTGCCGGCAGTAAACGTTGTGGAAAATGAAAACAATTATACCATTGAAGTAGCTGCACCGGGCTTGAATAAAAAAGATTTCAATGTATCGGTAGATGATGGTGTATTGACCATTTCCTCAGAAAAAGAACAAAGTGATGAAGAGGAACGGGGAGATTATAAACGCAGAGAATTCTGCTATACAAGCTTCAAACGTTCGTTCAATCTCCCAACAAATGTTGACGCCGAAAATATAAAGGCTAAGCATAAGAATGGAGTGCTGTATGTGATTATGCCCAAGAAGGAAACCGCGGAGAAGCCGGAGAAAAAAGCAATAGATATAAAATAACGGACCCGAAACCTGAATTAAAAATATATTGATGTGAAATTATGGGCTGTAAAACTGGTTACTCCAGATGGTCCATAATTTCATTTTTTTGTCTGAAAAACTTCATGTTGGTCATTTCTTTTTCTTCCGCGGTTAAGGGGTTGACAAAACGTTTCTTGACCCTTACGGGTGGTCTGCTGAAAACATATATCTCTTCTCCAAGCACCAGTGCTTCGTCCACGTCATGGGTAACAAAAATTACGGTTCGCCGGTCTTCTCTCCATAATCTCAGGAAGGTTTTCATCAGGTTCCACTTGAGTTTAGGATCGAGGGTTTTTAATGGTTCATCCATCAGTATAATGTTGGTAGGATAGCAGAAAGCCCTGGCTATAGCTACCCTTTGTTTCATGCCACCGCTGAGCTGATTGGGATAGAAACGGGCAAAATCCTGCAGCCCTACAATTTGCAGGTTTCTATGGATTATACTTTCCTTGTCTTCCAATGAAACACCTTTAAGTACAAATTCGAGATTGGCTTCGACTGTCTTCCACGGAAGTAGCCGTGGCTCCTGAAAGATGAATGACAAAACCTTGTCTTCTACTCCTGCAATCGTACCGGAATCCTGACACATGATGCCTCCGATCATATTCAGCAGCGAAGTTTTACCACATCCTGAGGGTCCAAGTATACAACTGATCTTGTTTTCAGGCAGATTCAGGGAAAAATTCCTGTATACCTCAACATCTTTAAAGGATTTGCTTATGTTTTTCAACTGTATGCTCATAGGCCGGGTAAAAGGTTTAACGCCATACCACGATCTTTTTTTCAATAGCCCGGATCAAATAGTCAAAAAAATAACTCAGCAGAATGGCTATGAGGGTCCATGCAATTACCTTATCTACCAGCAGATAAGTTTGTGCGTTCTGCATAAAAGTTCCTATACCGTACCTGGGCTGACTCAATACCTCTCCTATAATGATGGCCCGCCATCCGAAACCCATAGCGCTGGAAATACCACTAAAGATGAAGGGCGAAATGGCAGGTAAATATATATTTTTAATGATGTGTTTGGTCTTTACACGGTAAACTTTTGCAAGTACAAGCAGTTTGGGATTTACGTTTTTAATGCCATCGATGATGTTGGTGCATATAAATGGAAACATGGTAAGCAGGGCTATGAAAACCGGTACTTGGTTGACATCAAACCATATCAGTGCCAGCAGGATGAACGAGATTACCGGCGTGGAGCGTATCGTCACCAAAATGGGCTGCAGAAAAGCATAAAAACTTTCGTTGATGCCTGCAGCTATACCAAGGAAGAGTGCCAAAATAAAAGAAATGAAAAATCCAATCAGACCCCTCAGAATGGTGGAACCAATAATACGGATAAATTCTTCATTGATAAAAAGCTTACCTACCGCTATAGCGGTTTGTTCAGGAGAGGGAAGAATAAGCCCGGAAGCAACGATCATTGACCCGGCTTTCCATAAGCCTATCAGAAAAAAGACAGACAGAAGGGTAATGCTTTTATTTTTTGTAATAAAAGGCTTCATCCGGTAATTTACCTCCGATAATCTCAGGATTCATGCGGTGAAAGATCTCCAGGTAACCGGAAACCATATCCTTGTTTTCATAAGCATATCTGAATTGCATGTTACACCGGGGAATCGACTGGCGGGCTACTTTTTCGCTCTCCAATATGTTGTGCTTAACAATCAATTCGGATCCCCTCTTCCGATGAGTGTTTATCCAGCTAACCGATTCATTGTACTCCTTAAGAAACTGGTTCACCTCCTGCTTGTTTTCCCTGGCATAGTCCTTATGCACGAGAAGAGCTGTCTGGGGTATTTCCATGTTGGTTTGTTTTTTCCATGCTTCATTAAGGCTAATTAATGGTTTTACGCGGTTATTTTTACTGATAACCATGCTTACCATGGGTTCTGAAATAACTCCGAGATCGGCTTTCCCTGAAGCTACGGCATTGGCCAGCTCAATATGGGTGGGAAAGGAATAATCCAGCTCTACATCATTTTGGGGATCAATGCCATTTTTCTCCAGCAGATACCTGAACATCACATCAGGGGTCATACCCTTGGCCATCAGGTGGATCTTTTTATTTTTTAAATCCTTCCAGGAAGTGATTTCCTCACTTTCCCCGAAAAGATAAAGCGTTCCCCAGACCGGAACAGCCGCCAGTTGATAATTGACCCCTTTGTTATAAAGTATCGAAGCCATATTAGTAGGTACCACGGCAAACTCAACCTTTTCCTGAAAAAGCAGCGGCCTTATCTGTAAAGGTTCATTTTTGATCTGAAAATTGACTTTCCTGTCCTGTATGGTTTGAAGGCTGTCAATCATATGAATCATACTGATAGCGGAAGGCCCCCGAAGAGTAGCTACATCGATGATTTTATTATTTTTATCCCCGGGCCGGGTGCCGCAGGAGATGAGAAATATCAACAGAATGAATATGGGAGTTGGTGTTTTTTTCATAATAGCCTTGCTGATTAATTGTTTCAAATATAATAACTTTCAATTAATTCGTTTGTTAATTTTACCATAGATTATTGGACATTCCATTCTGCCATTACCATAACTACAGGGAAGTTTACGAATCGGGAGACTATATTCTCGGATTGGTTTTCTTATATTTGTACTGTGTTTATTCGATCTTTTAAAGTGATATGAATGATATAAAGAGAAATTTCTTATATATTTGGATCATTGTTTATTAAAATTAAATTTTATTGTTAAACTTTATAAAGGGAAATCTATGAAGAAGTTATTATTTATAGTATTGATTGCGTTGATCGGTTCAACGGTTTATGCCCAGGATTATAAAACGGGAATAGGAGTGAGAGGAACTTTTGTTTCAGGAATAACGGTGAAACATTTTGTCAAAGAGGATGCAGCGCTGGAAGGAATCGCTTCATTCGGCCGCTGGGGGATGAATTTGACGGGTTTGTATGAATGGCATACCCGCGCTTTTGAAGTAGAAGGATTGAATTGGTATTATGGATTCGGAGGTCATATAGGAAACTGGAATGACGATTATCCCTGGGCGGATGACGAGGGGGAGTTTATGGTTATTGGAATTGATGGCATCGTAGGCATTGAATATAAGATACAGGATGTTCCCATTTCCTTTAGCGCTGATTACAAGCCATCCCTTAATTTTACTGGTTATCAGGGATTTTGGGGATACGGAGGCGCTTTATCCATCAGATATACCTTCTGATACAGGAGACACGGCAAAAAAGCAGAAAAGCTCTGCCAATCTTAGTATTCTGGCAGAGTTTTTTTCCGGGTTATTGGCTGAAAGAGAGATTAAGACAATTTACAGCAACCCCCATTTTAGATAAGTGTCTGTATGAAACTGATGATTAAAGCTATGGCAACTAAGATAAGTCCTATCATGACTGTTCGGTTTTTTCTCTGCGTGTTGGATCTTTGATTTTATCTTCTTCAGACAATCCTTCAATCACTTCGATGTTGATTCCGTCAGATATTCCAAATTCGGGGTATCGTTTTTCATAGATGTCAGGTACGGTTTGAACCTCTACATAACTGGTATCCCCTTTGAATTGTAGCAGACTCTCAGCGATGACCAACACGCTGTCTTTCTTTTGAAGGACAATATTGGCATTGGCACTGTATCCGGCCCTGATAAACTGATCTTTTTTGAGATTGACATTGGCTTTGATCTCGAACTGCACGGCCCCGTTTTCTTCAACTCCTTTGGGTGCTATATATTCCAGCACAGCGTGAAATCTCTCTTCATTGATGGCGCCGATCTGTAATTCAAGGTCCATGCCAGATTTTAACCTGCCTACTTCTGTTTCGTCAACTTTTCCTTTGAATATCATGTCACTCATGTCTGCTACAGAAGCGATGGTGGTGCCATCGTTGAAATTATTGGATTCGATTACCGAATTTCCTTTCTCAACGGGAACATCTAAAACCATACCCTCGATTGTTGAGCGAATAAGTGTATTGGAATTTTCGCCTGCTTCTTTTATAGCTCCTTCCTTAATCAGTTGCAGGTTATTTTCTGCCGCTTCCAGTTCTTCCCGGGCATTCATGTATTCCACCTTATACCTCTGAAATTCTGCCTCAGGTATCACACCTTTTTCGTATACCTTCTTTTGCCTTTCGTAAGCCTGCCTGGTATTGTTCAGACTGATGTTGGCTTTGTTTAGCCGGGTTTTGGCATTGTTTAGGTTAACCATATTGGGTATGATCTTAACCCTGGCTATCAGGTCACCCTCCTGAATCTCGTCGCCAGGAACAACAAACAGTTCATGTATAATTCCGGAAACCTGGGGTTTGATCTCGATTTCCTTGCGGGGAACCACCTCGCCCGTTGCCACCGTTTTATTCACTATGTCCGTGAAAAAAGGCGACTTGTTCTGATATACAATTGTATCTTTCTTTGATGTGTTGTAAAGGTAGATGATGGTTCCTGCAAAAACCGCTATAATTACAACGCCGATAAAGATCTTCAGTGTTTTTTTCATTTTTTCCTATTTTTTTAATTGGTTCTGATTGCTTCTATTGGTTTAATGCTGACTGCCCTTTTTGCCGGGAGCAATCCTGCTATTACCCCGAAAAATGCGAGAGTAGCCAGAGATGCTATAGCTATGGTAAAACTGATCCCCGGATTTTTGAACATTTCTGCCTCACTGCCTGAATTGATCAGGATGTAATCGATAAGTTCAAGGACCCCTACACCTGCAACAAGTCCGAAATATCCCGCTAAAACCGTCAATACAACTGCTTCACTGATCACCTGGTTGATAATGTTCCAGGGTGTAGCCCCTATGGCCCGCTGGATACCGATCTCGTTTGTTCTTTCTTTAACCACCACCAGCATAATGTTGCTCACTCCAATGACTCCTGCCATGAGGGTTCCGATGCCTACGATCCATATTAAAATCCCTATGCCGGTGAATAGACCCATAATTTTGTTGAATTGCTCTTCCAGGTTGATGTGCCCTACAGCCTGTTTGTCATCAGGTGCGACAGAATGAGTTTTTTTCATAAGCTTGATGGACTGAGTTTCAATTTCTGTAACGGGTATCCCCTTTTTGGCAGTGATGGCTATGAAGCCCAACCTCTCACCAAAATTATAAGCTTGCTGGAAGGTGGAAAAGGGCACCACAATTGATTGTTCTTTGTCACCCCCGAAACTGATATTGGGATTCAGTGGTTTGAAAACGCCTATTACCTGATAATAGATGCCCTGGATCCTTATATATTCACCGATAGGGTCTTCGCCGGGCCTGAACAGATCCTGGTGTACTTTACGCCCTATTACGGCCACCTTACGTTTGTCTTGCATGTCCATCTCATTGATGAATCTGCCCCGGATCATCACAGCAGGGTCGATCTTGTTGAATGCCGGGTAGTCGCCGTTTATGGTATAACTTCCTGATGATAGACCCCGCACAACATTGTCTTTGTCGTTTCCATAATTACCTAGCTGCAGTTTAGGTGAAATAAGTTCTATGTCCGGAATATTCTGACGCAGTGTTTCAATGTCCTGATTCTTGAAACTGATGTTTCTCCCCTTTGAATAACCTGCATAGGGTAGGCTGGTCTGCTGGCCCCACATGAAAAAACTGTTCGTGGCAAAATCACCGATACCCGCTGTAATGCCATTTTTCATACCATTCCCTGAACCCAGCATGATGATAAGCATGAAAATTCCCCAGAATACTCCAAAAGCAGTGAGAAAAGTGCGTAGTTTATTTTTTTTAAGTACGCTGTATATTTGTTGCCATCTGTCTAGATCAAACATGTCTTTCTTATTTTACTATTCATCCCTGAGTGCTACTATAGGCTTTATTTTAGCTGCTTTTCGCGCAGGTACAAGGCCGGCCAGCGTTCCGGAAACAATTAATAATGCTGTTGCGCTTCCCGCTATGACAAGATTTACCTGTGGATTCATGAAAAAATCATTGGCCGGCATCACATTGGAGAGTAATCCCAACAACCCCACTCCTAATACCAAACCTACATATCCGGCAAAAGTGGTTATGACAACCGATTCCATTATGATAAGGCCGATGATCGAACCTGGTGTGGCACCGATTGCTTTTCTTACACCGAACTCTGAAGTTCTCTCCTTAACCACTATGATCATGATGTTGCTGATCCCGACAATACCGGCAATGATCGTTCCGATACCGATGATCCAAATGAAAAGATCAATGGCTCTGAAAACATTGATAAACTGCATATACTGTTCCAGGTGGTTTCTTATATAAACCGCCCGTTCGTCGTCCGGAGCGAAGTTATGTTCCAGTGCCAGTTTGCTTCTGAGAAGGTTTACAAGGGCTGTGCTTTCTTCAGCAGTGACGTCTTTTGTTGTGAGCATGATGCGTTGTACGTCATTTTTCCTGCTGAAGATCTGCTGGGCTGTGCTGATCGGTATATATACCTCCCGGTTTTCCCAGTCGTTATTATTGGCATCAAGTACTCCAGCTACCTTAAAAGAGATCCCGTTGATCCGGATGTCCTTTCCGATGGGATATTCGTTTTTAAAAAGGGTTTCTTCTACCGTAAGCCCTATGAAAGCCATTTTTCGCCTTTGATGTATGTCGTTTTGGTTGATAAACCGGCCTTTTACAGGAGTAAGATTTTCAATTGCATCGTAGGCAGGGTGAACCCCGGTGATATTGAAATCACCGTATTCGCTTTTGTATGAAATCCTGTTGTCTCCGTAAAGGCTATAGCTGGCAGATATTTTTTCCAATTCTGAAAGGTTATTCACCATCCAGTTATAATCCACGTTGTCGGGATAAATTTGCCTGCCCTTCTTCAGCCCATTGAATAATTTACTGGTCCGGCCGTTGTATATGAATATGCTGTTGGTCGCTTCATCCCGGAACTGAGATTCCACCCCGTTCTTTAACCCGTTGCCTGATCCCAGGAGTATGATGAGCATGAAAATTCCCCATGCAACACTGAACCCAGTGAGGAAGGTGCGTAGTTTATTTTGCTTTATTGTGTGCAGTATTTCCTGCCATTTGTCCAGGTCAAACATATGTTTCTACCTTATGATTGATAATGTTGTTTTCTATGTTGCCGTCCATTAGCCTGATGATTCTGTTGGTACGCTCGGAAATGTCTCTCTCATGAGTTACAATAACCACTGTGATTCCGGCCTGGTTAATTTCTTGCAGTACATCCATCACTTCATAGGAAGTTTGGGTATCCAAAGCACCCGTTGGCTCATCGGCAAGGATCACCTTGGGTTGATTGATCAGCGCTCTGGCTATGGCAACACGCTGTTTTTGTCCACCCGATAATTCATTGGGCATGTGTTCCGCCCAGTCGCGAATTCCCATTTTATCAAGATATTCCAAGGCAATACGATTGCGCTTTTTGCGGCTGATTTTTTGATAATACAGGGGAAGTGCCACGTTTTCCATAGCATTTTTGAATGAGATCAGGTTAAAAGACTGGAAGACGAACCCGAGCAGGTTGTTTCGCAATCGGGCGGCCTTCTTTTCCGACAGATCGGTGATCAATTGCCCGTTAAGCTTATATTCGCCCTGGTCATAACCATCCAGTATACCTATCACGTTTAGAAGGGTGGATTTCCCGGATCCCGAGGATCCCATTATGGA
>JBNJFN010000078.1:0-11597 GCA_051746885.1 Bacteroidota bacterium
AAGGGGGGAAGAGGTTAAACGAGGCGATGTTATCGGGTATGTGGGGAATTCCGGATTATCTGTGGCCCCTCACTTGCATTATGAAGTGCAAAAAGATAACGAGAAAGTGGATCCGATCCATTACTATTTTAATGACCTTACGCCGGAACAGTACGAAAGGATGATATTCATCTCCAGCAACAGCGGACAATCATTGGATTGATTTAAGAGGACTATTATGAAGGATTTGCCGGGAAAATTATTGTGTCTCGTTCCTTTACTCGGGGCTTTTTTTTTGTCCTCCGCCCAGGTAGATTCGCTTTCAAACCGGAACAATTCCATAGATGATAAAGAGGCCAATCTTAAAAAAGCCGATTCCGTTGAAGTGATTATTCCTACGTTTTTGGGCAACGAACAAAGAAATTATTATGGTTCCAATCCGCCTGATGCTTTGGAAATTAAATGGAAAAAATATTTGGGAAAAGGCAAAACCGTTATTTCCAGAGAAATCGGGGAGAAAGAGTGGAAAGGTGCTGGTTGGACCGGCCAGCCTTTGCTTGTAAGAGAAGGAGATGATTTGTTTCTCATTCAGGGAGCTTATGATCACAATCTGAAAAAGATCAATGCTGCAAACGGAGAGTTGATATGGGAATATACATTTGACGATGTGATCAAAGGCACCGGTACCATTTGGCATGAACCCGGTTATCCCGAGCCGGAAAACCGGATGGTCATCTTACAAGGCAGCCGTTTGGGCGTGGGCAATTACCTCGACAGCGATCATATACCCAGTTATCGTGGTGTGTCTTATTTCACCGGTCGTGAATTGTGGCGCCATGATGTGAAATGGACCCATAGTTACAGCAGGGATGTAGATGGTTCGGCTTTGGTTATCGGAGATACGGCTTATATTGGACTGGAAAATTCCCTCTTCACAATATTTGATCCCGATTATAAAAATGCCGGTATGAAGGATGACATGCTGCAACCCAAAATCCACAGGCAATTGAGGTTATACGATATGCCTGATGTTGAGAAACACGATCACAATGTGGTTACCGAATCTTCACCTTCACTGCTGGGAAATCATATATACGTGACCTCAGGTGCAGGGCATGTTTACGGTTATAACCTGGAAACCGGGGAACTGGACTGGGATTTTTACATAGGCTCTGATCTGGATGGTTCAGCCGTAGTTACTTCTGACAGTTGCCTTATGGTTTCGGTTGAAAAGCAGTATATAAAAGGGAAAGGAGGGGCTTTTAAGCTGGATCCTTCAAAATCTCCCGATAGCTCCGTAGTATGGTATTACCCGACAGACAGCACGGACCTGCTTAGCTGGGAAGGTGGAATCATAGGATCAATAGGTATTAATGATAACTATGTGGGGGAAGAGGAGGAAAAACTCGCCGCATTTACCGGCCTCGACGGATATTTGTATGTGGTTAGTCATCAAGAACTACAACCCGGAAAGAAGGTTTCCGGCCCGGATAGCCTGTCGAATTACCCGGCTCCACAACTGGTTTATAAGAAAAAAGTAGGGCCGTCGATTTCAACCCCCGTTTTTTATGAGAACAAACTGCTGGTAGCCACTTATAATGGGCTGTATCTGTTTGAGTATAACCGGCAGCAGGAATTCGTTCTTAAAGATAAGTTTACGGCTTCCTTCGAAGCTACCCCTATAGCATATAATGGATGTATCTATATAGCATCGCGAAACGGTTATCTTTATTGCTTTTCCGGATAAAATGGATTGACGTATTTTTAGAGATTTATTAACTTGGAACCATAAAACAAAACTTTTTAAAAATGCCCTATAAAGAACAAAAGGTGGATAAGTTATATTACAGTATAGGTGAAGTTGCAGAAATGTTTGAAGTCAACAACTCCCTGATCAGGTACTGGGAAAAAGAATTTGATATCATCAAGCCCAAAAAGAACAAAAAAGGGAATCGGTATTTCACCAATGAAGACTTAGAGAATTTTCACATCATTTACTATTTGGTCAAAGATCTGGGAATGACCCTGAAAGGTGCCAAGAAGAAACTAAAGGAGAACAAAGAAGGAACCATCTATAACTTTAAGGTGATCGAATCCCTTAAGAACATTCGTTCTATGCTCACGGAGCTTCGGGAAGATCTGGATAATATTTGAACGATATCTTTTGCACAATTTTTTATTCCCATTGTTGTATAGATATAAAGTCTATTAAATTATAGGCCCGCCAACGACGGGGCTTCAGCCGGAATGATCCTATAGTGGCAGGTGAATCTCTCTCAGAATGCGGGGTTGGTGGCAAAAAAAGTCTTTTTATAACATACTAAATATAGATTGAATGACCTATGCAAATCAAAGAACTTGTTGATTATCTGAATACAGCCATTCCCCCGGGATTGCAGGAAGAATACGACAATTCGGGATTGCTCGTGGGAAACTCGTATAATGAGTTGTCTGGAGTTTTGGTTTCGGTGGATGTTACCGAAGCGGTTATAGAAGAAGCCAGGCAAAAAGGGGCCAATTTCATCCTTTCACATCATCCTTTAATATTTTCAGGTTTAAAGCGCCTTACCGGCAAAGATCATGTGGAACGCTCCGTTATTAAAGCCATCAAAAATGATATAGCTTTGTATGCCGCCCACACCAGTCTGGATAACCTGAAAAACGGCATTAATTCTATGATGGCTGACAGGCTGGGATTAAAGGATACGCAGATACTCCGGCCAAAGCAGGATCAGCTTGTTAAAATGGTGTTCTTTGTACCCCATGATCATGCCGATCAGGTAAGAAAGGCGGTTTTTGAAGCGGGTGCCGGAATAATCGGGGCGTATGATCAATGCAGCTACAACCTCAAAGGTCAGGGAACTTTCCGCCCCGGTGAGGGCTCTGATCCTTATTCCGGTAAAAAAGGAGAGATGCATTTTGAAGAAGAAACCCGGGTGGAAACTTTTTTTCCTTCTTATAAAAAGGCAGAAGTGGTTAATGCCATGAATGAGGCCCATCCCTATGAAGAAGTGGTATATGATCTTTACCTGTTAAAAAATCCTGATAAAGAGAGCGGTGCCGGCGTGATCGGGACCCTCGGACAGGAGATGAAGGAAAGGGATTTTCTGGATCTGCTCAAGGAACAATTAAACACTGAATGCATCAGGCATACTAAATTCCTTGATTCATTCGTTTCCCGGGTTGCCATTGCAGGAGGAAGCGGTACTTTCTTACTGAATGATGCCATCTCTCAAAGAGCCGATGTTTTTATCTCTGCTGATTTTAAATATCATGATTTTTTTGAGGCAGACGAAAAAATATTAATTGCCGATATTGGGCATTTTGAGAGCGAACAAATTAGTAAGGAATTCTTTTATGAATTATTAACAAAAAAATTTCATAATTTTGCGACCCATTTATCAGAAGTGAATACAAATCCCATAAATTATTATTAATATGGCAGCCGTAAAGAAACAAAAAACTGAAACCACTGAATATTCTGTAGAAGATAAGCTCAAGGCACTTTATGAACTTCAAACTGTAGATTCATCCGTTGATAATATTCAAAGACTGAGGGGAGAACTTCCATTGGAAGTACAGGATCTGGAAGATGAAATTGCCGGTTTGGAAACGCGGATAAAGAATTATGAGAAAGAAGTAAAGGAGCTTGAGGATACCATCAGTAAAAAGAAAAACGAAATAGAAGAGTCGAAACAGTTAATAGAAAAGTATAAGAAACAACAGAATAATGTTCGAAACAACCGGGAATATGAAGCCCTTTCCAAAGAGATTGAATTTCAGAGTCTGGAAATAGAATTACGGGAAAAGCATATCAGGGAACATAACGAGAAGATTCAACAAAGAAACCAGGATATTGAAGGGTCCAGGAAAGAATTGGAAGAACGCCAGAAAGATTTGAAGAACAAGAAAGATGAACTGGATTCCATTATCTCTGAAACTCAAAAGGAGGAAGAAGATCTGAATGCACGCTCTGAGAGGATCAGAGAGATCATTGAGCCTCGCTTGCTGAATGCTTATAAGAAAATTCGTGAAAATGCCAGGAATGGTTTGGCCGTGGTGACAGTAGAAAGGGATGCATGTGGCGGATGCTTTAATAAAATTCCCCCGCAAAGGCAGTTGGATATACGTTCCCGGAAGAAGGTCATTGTATGTGAATACTGTGGCAGGATCCTGGTTGATCCGGAACTGGCAGAAGAAATTACCGCCAAGGTGAAACCAAGAAAAACGGAATAATATAAGCAAAAATCCCAGGGAGCTACCCTGGGATTTTTTATGATTCCCTTTTCAGGGAATTAAATTGGAATATACTTAGTTTTAACTTTCTGGAAAGGCTCTTTTTTTTATTTGGGGACTTTCACCTTGTATTTTACGTCAAACTTACCTTTTGCAATGGCATTCAGCTTACCTTTGAGCATTCGTTTTTTTAACGGTGCCACTTTGTCAGTAAACAGGATGCCTTGTAAATGATCATATTCGTGCTGGATAATTCTGGCACCTATACCTCCAAACTCCTCTTCATGGAAGTTGAACCCGGAATCATACCAGCGGATCATGATTCTTTCCGGTCTCACGATCTCTTCCCGGATCTCCGGTATGCTTAGACAGCCTTCCTCGTAGGTTTTATCATCGCCATATTTGTCGATGATTTCCGGATTGATGAAAGTCATCTTAAAATCCTTAAGCTCCGGAGCATCCTTTTCAAGTGGAGTACCGTCAACAACGAAAATCTGTATGGATTTTCCCACCTGCGGGGCTGCCAGTCCAATACCATCCGAATGATGCATGGTATCCCACAGATCCTGTATAAACTGGTTAAGCCCTTTTTCATCCTGCCCAACCTCTCTTGCCACCTTTCTTAATACGGGTGAACCATATATATATACCGGTAATATCATGGCTTTATGTAGTTTTTCGTTCCAAAAATGACTGTAGTATAATGGTTGCGCTTATTTTGTCCACATTTGCCTTATTTTGCCTTTGCTTCTTTTTCATTCCTCCCTGAATCATAGCATCTTGAGCCATGCTGGAGGTAAACCTTTCATCTTCCAGCTCAACAGTCACATTTGGAAATTGTTCCTTTAATTTCTTTAAAAATGGTCTTATATATTGTACACTCTCTGAATCCTGATTGTTCATTTGTTTGGGATAACCTACTACAATGGTTTCCACTGGTTCTTTATCCATATAGCCGGCCAAATACTCCATCAACTCATTGGGATGTACTGTATCCAATGCGTTGGCAATCATTTTCATCGGATCGGTTACTGCCACACCGGCTCTTTTTTTTCCGTAATCTATGGATAGTATTCTTCCCAAGGTTTTTATATTTTTATTCCAATATCAAAACAAAATTAATGAAAAATTCATTTTTATTGGAAATTAATTTAGATTAATTCTTAATAAAAAGCATCATTGATCGGAATAATCGCCGTCTTGATTGTTTTGAAAAACATGTATTTCCCTGTTGAGTTTATTCAGGACTTCTTCCGTGATATTTCGCGGGTTGTTGTGAAATGCGATAAGACTGGATACTGCTATTCCATCAACCCCGATTTTTAACAGATCCTTCGTATTTTCTGACTTAACACCTCCGATTGCAATAACCGGCAGGGTTATTCCGGCCGATTCCATTTTGGCAATGATTTTCCTGTATCCCTCCGGGCCCAGCACGGGTGAAGTTTTGTTTTTGGTCGCATCACTGCGGTATGGCCCTATACCGATATAGTCCACACCTTTTTCGTATAAGGTTTGGACCTCTTCAAATGTATTGGCGGTTCCGCCGATTATCTTATTGCTGCCCAGCACTTGCCTGGCTTTATCGGGGCTCATATCTTCATTGCCCAGATGAACTCCGGTTGCATCTACCTCCAATGCCATCGTTACGTGGTCGTTGATTATCAGCACCGCCTCGTATTCATCGCAAATTGCTTTCGTTTTGTACAATATATCCAGCCATTCCTCTTCGTTTCGTTCTTTTAATCTGAATTGTATCCAGCGGCATCCGCCTTTGCAAGCTTCCTCAACCTGCCGGGGAATGCTTAAAGAACTCCATTGATTGGTGATGAACTGCAATCTTCCTTTTTCCTGAATGATGGGATTCATTTTTTTATGATTTGTTTTTAAAGAGGGAGGGTGAAAGGGGAAAAGTTGGTGAGAGAAATCCCTGCGGCAATCCTAATTACATCAGGTTCAAAGGGTATAATCTCAGCCCGCTTTTCCCGGGCACCCCAAGCTCTTTGTGTGCAAATATATAAAAATAAAAAAAGCCGATCACTGTACCGGCTTTTTTTATTTCAGATCCTTAAAAATTAGTTTTTTTCAACTTTCAATACATCCTGAATGGCCTTTTCCAATGTGTCTTTTGGTAAAGCGCCCTGGGCCATCTGGGGTTGTTCCTGCTGCGGAATGAACAGGATTGACGGAATGCTGCGTATACCAAACATTGCAGCAAGTTCCTGTTGATCTTCAGTGTCTATCCTGAAAACATCAACTTTGCCCTGATATTCCTCCGAAATTTCTTCAAGTACAGGTTCTACAATTTTGCAGGGTTGACACCAGTCTGCATAAAAATCAATGATGGCCGGTTTATCTCCTTCAAATTTCCATTCCTGGTTTTCTTCAAAGTTAAAAACTTTTTCTTTGAACGTTTCTTTGGTTAAATTTTCAATCATTACGTTTTCCTTTTTTCTATTAACAATTTCAAGTATCTAACAATTTATGTTTTTAAATGTTCGTAACTTAATGTGCAAACCCTATACCAAAATTTTATGTGGTTTGTTTTAGGATTTAGAATTTAGGATTTCCAGTTTATCTGGGTTAGGATTTTACAAAAGGTTGAGGTCTTTTACCGATCTACTGAATGATGGTTTGACCAATGACCGGAAAGGGTATTGTATTGCAACAAAATGCATGATTCCTGTATAAAACGGTAGATATTGGCTGATAATGCGATTCTGGTAGATGCCTGAAATTCAATGGATAGGTTTTCTGCAAGTAGTTAAAAATAGCCGCGAGCGCCTTTTAGAATAGATTCGTACGTATTTTCTGAAAAAATATTTATTTTGCCTTGTATTAATAAAAAAAGAAATTTTGACATAAGACTTGAACAAATTGTCATATTTAGATATGAAGAAAAGTCTCAATCATCCTATATTTCAAGTAGTATCAGACTTAGTTGCACCTGATGACTTAACTGCTTTTGCAATAGGAGGATATGTCCGGGATATTTTTCTGGGCCGTGACTCAAAAGATATTGATATTGTGGTACTGGGAAGTGGTATTGAATTGGCCAGGAAAGTGGCTCATGAATTAAATATTAAGAATATCACGGTTTACAAGAATTTTGGCACGGCTATGTTGCAATACAGGGATGTTGAGGTTGAATTTGTCGGTGCCCGCAGGGAATCATACAGAAAAGACAGCAGAAAACCCATTGTTGAAAACGGCACGCTGGAAGATGATCAGAAAAGAAGGGATTTTACAATCAATGCGTTGGCGCTTTGTTTGAATAAACAATATTACGGAGAATTGGTGGATCCTTTCGGAGGCTTGAAAGATCTGAAAAATAAAACAATTCGTACTCCACTGGATCCCGAACAGACTTTTTCGGATGATCCGTTGAGAATGATGCGGGCAGTGAGGTTTGCAGCGCAATTTAATTTCAGGATAGGGAATAAAACCTATCAGGCCATTTTAGACAATGCTGAGCGCATACAGATCGTGTCTAATGAACGTATCGTAGATGAGATGCATAAAATACTGCTATCCCCAAAACCTTCTGTTGGTCTGATTCATCTGGAGAAAACGGGTCTTTTGAAAGAATTTTTTCCTGAGCTTGCCCGTTTGAAGGGGATTGAAGTCAGGGAGGATCTGCGGCACAAGGATAATTTTCTTCACACCGCAAAAGTGGTAGATAATGTGAGTAAGATGAGTGATAAGCTTTGGCTGCGGTGGGCAGCGTTGTTGCATGATATCGGAAAGCCGCCGACAAAAAGATTTTCCAGGGAGCATGGCTGGACTTTTCATGGGCATGATCATGTAGGGCGGAAAATGATTCCGGAGATATTCAGAAGGCTCCGCCTGCCTATGAACGAGAAAATGAAATATGTTAAAAAGCTGGTTTCCCTCCATTTAAGACCAATCGCTCTGGTAGATGAAGAAGTGACAGATTCTGCTATACGGAGGCTTTTATTTGATGCGGGAGATGATATAGAAGATCTGATGCTGCTTTGTGAAGCCGATATCACCTCTAAAAATGAGAGGAAGGTCCGGAAATTCCTCACTAACTTTAGACGTGTAAGGAAAAAAATGAAAGAGATTGAAGAAAAAGACCGCATCCGGAATTTCCAGCCTCCCATTAAAGGAGAAACCATTATGAATACCTTCGGTATCAAACCGGGAAAACATGTTGGCATCATCAAAAATGCCATTAAGGATGCCATTCTTGATGGGAAAATTTCTAATGATTACAAAGAGGCTTACCGGTTTATGCTGGAAAAAGGGAAGGAACTTGGGCTTACACCCGTTAATAGTGAAGATCCTCAGACTGACCCTGGTGAAAGTCGAGGATGACCGGCAGGTGATCGCTGAATCCTCCCAGATAACGGTAACCTGAATAAGTGCGGAAGGGTTTGGTACCGGTGTATTGCTCGTCTTCTGTCACCAAAAACGGGGTGAGCATAATATGTACATTTTGGGATGAGGTGTGCAATCCTCTATTTGGGGTCAGTAAATTTCCCGAGACAATAAACTGGTCAAAAATCTGCCAGATACCTTGGTATTTATAGGATCCGTACGGAAGAGGTTTCCAGTTATGGGAGAGGTTATACAATTTTTCAGGGTTTATGGAATCCATAGAAATTTTTGTTTCCAGATACTTCATTAAACTTTCAGACGCCGGTATGTCATTGAAATCGCCTGCTGCCACGATGGAAGCTTTGGGATTTTTTCTGAAAAGGGAATCAATATGGTAGCGCAGGACCTGGGCGGCTTTTATTCGTTTGGGGCGGCTTTGCAATTCTCCCTGCCATTTGGAGGGCCAATGGTTGAAGAAGATGTGAAGCGTATCCGAAGATGGAACCGTGCCTTTGATGTACAAAATATCCCGTGTTTTTTCAAATTGTTTTGCCAGGGGTACCGGAATATAACGGAATGCCACAGGCCGGAATTTTTCTTCCCGGTAGATCGCTGCTACATCAATTCCTCTGAAGTCGGGTGATTCATTGTGTATGATCTTGTATTGATATTTGGAAAAAGGCGTATGATGAACCAGATCTTCCAGGATCTTTCGGTTTTCAATTTCACAAAAACCTACCAGCCCGGGAGGCTCCCATCCGCCCGCTGAAACAATGACCTTGTAGATTTTATCAATTTTATTGCGATATTTATACCAATTCCAGCGTCTGATGCCTGAAGGGGTGAATTCATCGTCCCCGTCCAATGACGGGTCATTGATCGTGTCGAAAGCGTTCTCAACATTGTAGAACATCACCCGTAAGGTCCGGTTTTTCTCCGGGTCAAATGAAGAAGCATGCTCCTGGGCAACGAGGAAGGGTAGACAAAACATGTTTATCCAGAATAATGCAATCCCTATAAGGAGAGGTGTTTTCATGTTTATTCTTCCTGTTTTCCCGTTCCCGGGATATACTCGTAGGCTCCCAGGTCAGGCGCTTCATCCGCATTTCTGTTGTTGTTCAGCAGGTCCATTGGGTAGATTTCCCCGGTTTGCACATCTCCCGTATCTATGGCAGGCGACAAGGTATCGAGCCTGAAATTATAATCCTCTATGGAAATGAATCCGGGGTCTTTATTTTCAATTATATTTTCATAATGGCCGTCCATGGACTGGAATTCTTCTCCGGTTTTGATCAGACAATGTTCTAATTTGTAGTTCATTGATCCGGAGCTTAAAGAATCGAAGCCTATCTCATATGTATTGTTGCCGTAAATGATGCAGTTGTTGAACCGGGCTTGTTTCAGGTTTCTTTCCTGTTTTTCTTCATTATAGTTGTTTAGAAGCAATGATGGAGTGCTCCTTGTTGATCCTGTCCAGTAATTTGCAATAGTCGTGTGATAGAATTCGTAAGATCCCCCTAGTGTAAGCGCCACCGCGTATCCGCCACAATCACTGATCACATTGTTGTAGGCTTTTATGGTGCTTCCCTGTGCATAAATACCGGCATAGGTCATGTGTTCAATCTTTGAATTCGATAAAGTAAGGGTAGGGGATGCAGTACTGCCCAGGGTATCCACCTGTATCCCGGTGATGGCATTTTTAATGTTTGTATAATTGATTATGTTGTTGCTACTTCCCGGCATAAGCCAAATGCCGTCCCATTGGCCGGGGATATTGCTGTAGTCCTCTTCCAGCCGGTCGCTGGTGAAAAGAATGGGTTTTTCTTTGGTGCCATCGCTGATGAGTGTACCTGCCACATTCAAGCGGGAGTTCGCGTGGAAGTGAATTTTGGTGCCGGGCTCAATGGTAAGGGTATGCTGGGTGTCCACCAATGCCGAATTGTAAATTAAATAAGGCTTGTCCGCTTCCCAGGTTTGCGTTTTGAGCACTTCATCATTTATCAGGTGGACATCCTGGCCCCAGGCTACCAGTTTGATGTCCTGAGTGTTCCCATTGGTATTGAAGATCACCGAATCCTTAACTACCAAAGGATTATTTTCGTTGTTCGGCTCAATGGTAACTTCTGCAAAAATGTAAAGGCTGTCCCGGGCATTGATTTCCACATTTGACATACAGGAGGTTTGAGTGCCATCAATGTTGAGCCGGTAATCAGAATCCTTACCTCCGGCTAGTTTTATGGTGCGTATATTGATCTTTTTATTGTGTGGATTTTTAACAGTGAATCGTTTGGTTGTTGAGCCAAAGTCGGTAAATACCGTATCAAACATTACTGTATCTGTGGAAAAGCTGAGCATGGCGGAAGGATCATCAACAAATCCCTCTTCCTCGCATGAGAATAAGAATCTACACAAAACGGAGATAATGATTAGCAGAATGAAAGTTTTTCTTCTGTACACCTGTAAAATCCTGTTGATTTAGAAAGTAACGAATATCTCTAACAAAGATTAGACAAAATTTTCAAAAACGGAAATGTGTGAAGTAAATTTTTGAGGTTTCAGGAAATTGCCCTGACCTGCGCGTGTTACTGCTGTTCTGTCTGATGGTAAATCAAGTATTAACGCACGATCAGGGAAATTCCTGAAGCCGCCAAGAGGATGAATAATATTTTTCTAAATAGAGTCTGTCCATAAAGTCCTCTGTGTTTCTCAGTGAATTTCTCTGTGACCTCTGTGGTTAAATATAAACACTTGAACCACAGAGTTACACAGAGAATAAAAACAGAGTTACACAGAGTAAATATTAAGCATGAATTATTTTTTAGACTTTATGGACAGACTCTAAATAGGTGTTCATTGATCTTTCCGTATGTACGGTGCCCGAAAAACAGGGCCAGCAGAAAAAACGGAATAATATACAACGAATGAAGCAGAATATCGGTCGTTAGAAGATGGTATCAAGGTTGCGTATTCACCATTCACTACACGTAACTCATCCCTTCTTCCTCACCCCTCTTAAGCTGCTTCCTCGTCTTTGGTGAAAA
>JBNJFN010000079.1:0-11578 GCA_051746885.1 Bacteroidota bacterium
GAAGCAGTAATACCAAAGTCTCAAATATTCGAACCCGATTATGAGGTTGTTAAAAGCGAAGCTTACTGGATAGCTGAATGGATATTGGAAAAGAAAAACCTTGCTGATGAAATTAGAGTTTTAATGAAAGACAAAACAAAACTTAAAAAGTATGTCGAAGAATTATAAATTAACGAATGTTTACGAAGAAGCTCAATATAGAATGGACTATATCTTTCATGAGTTCGAAAACATATATCTATCCGTAAGCTTTGGAAAGGACAGTGGGGTTATGCTCAATATGGCAATCGAAGCAGCAAAAAAAGCGGATAAACTCCCCGTTAATGTATTGTTTGTAGATTTAGAAGCGCAATATGAGCATACTATCGATTATGCAAAAAGGGTTATGTCTCTGCCGGAAGTCAAACCTTACTGGGTGGCTCTTCCTATTCATCTTCGTAATGCTGTTAGTCAGATTCAATCGCACTGGCTATGTTGGGACCCTGATAAAAAAGATGCCTGGGTAAGAGATTTACCGGAACAGGCTATATCTGATGAAAAGTATTTTCCTTTTTTCCGGAGGGGAATGGAGTTCGAAGAGTTTGTGCCTGAATTTGCAGAGTGGTTTAGCCAGGGTAAAAAAACAGCCTGCCTTGTAGGTATTCGTTCGGATGAAAGCCTTAACAGGTTCCGAACAATAAGAAGTGATAAGAAGATTCCATATAAAGGAAAAATGTGGAGCACCAAACTTTTTCCAGAAACAGACAAAGAAATATATAACTTCTATCCTTTATACGATTGGAGAACGGAGGATGTCTGGACGGCAAATGGGAAATTTGGGTGGGATTACAATAAGATTTATGACCTGATGTATATGGCTGGTGTCTCCATACACAAACAGAGATTGTGCCAACCATTTGGTGATGATCAGCGAAACGGATTGTATCTGTTCAAAATCCTTGAACCGGAAACATGGCGTAAAGTAGTCAACCGTGTTGAAGGCGCTAACTTTGGTAATCGTTATAGTGAAACCGATTATCATACTTTGGGTAATTTCAGGATAAACCTTCCGGAAGGGCATACTTATAAGTCTTATGCTAAGTTCCTTTTGCGTACTATGCCACCTTACCTGGAACAGCACTACAGAGAAAAGATTTACAAGTTTCTTAAGTGGCACAGGGATCATTGGAGAGAAATAGGTCAAACCATGCAGGATTCTGCTGATAGCAAACTGGAAGCAAAACGGAAAGTTCCCAGCTGGAGAAGAGTTGTTAAAGTGTTATTGAAAAATGATTATTGGTGTAAGGGACTTTCTTTCTCTCAGACTAAAAGAGACATGGAGAAACAAGCAAGATTGATAACCAAATATGAACAAATGTTATAATTATGATAGAAGAAATTCTAAATCAATTCAAAGATGTGGACTTCGAAAAGAAGGCCGATGTGTTCAACAAGATAACACAGGAACTATACGATTGGCTTGGATTACAACATCCGGCCCTTAATGTTCAGCTTGTAAAAGCTGACAAGGTAGAAGGGAATGAGTACAACCCAAACAAAGTAGCACCGCCGGAAATGAGGTTATTAAAGCTTTCAATGAAAAAAGATGGTGTCACCATGCCGGTTGTAGTTGCAGATCAAAATAAAAAGAAAAAGCCTTTTGTGGTTGTTGATGGTTTTCACCGTACCTCTGTCGTTCAAAATGATAAACAAATAAACAACAGCTTAAAAGGTTACATTCCTGCTTCCAGGTTAAATAAAAATATTGAGGATCGCATTTCTGCAACTGTACGTCATAATATTGCCAGGGGAACACATCAGGTAGAACTTTCTGCTAAGCTCGTAGTATTACTAAAGAAACACAACTGGACCAACGCACGCATAGGAATGGAACTTGGAATGGATCCTGATGAAGTATTAAGATTAAAACAAATAACCGGATTGGCAGAAGCATTCGCCGATCGTGAATTTTCAAAATCATGGGAATAAACGAAGAAAAATACAAAGAAGCAAGAAAAATGCTTTGCCAATACTTGTATCAGCTGGCAAAGGAGAAAGGAATCACGCAGGAAGAAATAGCAGAAAAGACAGGGTTTACAAGGAATAATGTCAGCCGAATGCTAAGCGGGAGATATTCACCTTCACTGGATAACTTCATAAGGCTTGCAGAAGCAATAGACAGCTATTTCTTTGTCATAGACAAAGAGTCTGATGATGACCTGGTTCAAACCATGAAAAAGAGGTGGAAAAAACCTGGAGACGAAAACTAGCCCCGAACATGGGGCTTTTTTATTTCCCTGTTAATATCTTCCCCCCAATTGTTAATACTTCCCAAACTTTTCCTTTCACAAAACCCACGCAATCACTATTTTTACCCTAACAAAACCGTTCCCCGCGTATGAAAGTGCCTTTGTCTATTAAAGTTCACAAGGTTCTGTATGAGTATTATGTTAATATTCATGGTTCAGAGCGCATTGAAGTAAAGCCCGGAGATAATTTTTCTCCACGCGTTAAATGGATGCTTCAGCTTTATTCTGAAAGCAGCAAAAAGTATCCTTTAAAACACAGCAAAGAACTCATACTTTTACTTCCAAATGAATTCAGGTTGACAGGGCGAAATGGGAAGCGGGTTTATACAGAACACAGGGGCTATTTGGATGAAGCCTGGCAATACTATTTAAGCAAGGATCTGTACAAGCAATTCAAAGGGATCTTTCACGCCAGCGTTCTTTCATTTTGCATAGCCAAAGATTTCAGCCTGGGATGTCAGAAAGAAGCAATATATAATTTCATCGACCTGTATAATTTAACCCTGGATGATATCAATTTCGAGATGCTGAAAAAAAGCTGGGACAGATCCGAGGAAAAAAAGAAGATGAAACAATTAGAAAACCAAAAAAATAAGCATAAAACTACCCGTCACTCTGTCCCTTGAAAATGGGCTTATTTTAAATAAACAAAAACGATATGGCAGACATTAACGAAAGTATTGGAAATCAGAACTTAGGCGGCGCAAATACAGTTCAATTTACGTCTGTTTTAAATAGTCCATCCATACCGGAAGCCACGGGACACAAAATAACCGAGGCAAATATATCACTTGGTTCAGGCCAGTGGAACACCTTCTATGCTACCCCGGGCAGCATTAATGTAGATGTTAATGAGAAGGAAGGCGACGCCGGCACGGTTTGGGAAGTGAAAATCACGCTCCGCTATCCAAAAGACCAGGCGGCAGCCACCAATACTTTCCTGTCAATGAAAAATGAGCCGCAGATTGTAAAAGTGACCGATAACAACCTGGTTAAAACCTTGTTTGGAAACCTGAATACACCCATGCGGATGCGATTCAGTATACTTCGCCCGGGTGAAGTTGCAGGGTACAACGGTTACCAGGTTGAATTTTACGGAACCCTGCTTTACCCGCCCTATTATCTTGTATAAAAGCCCCTTTTCCTTTTCAAACAGTCCTTTGTTTCAGGCTATTTCATGCTAATATTTGTAACTGATCTTATTGATACAGAGACAAATTTAAATTTAAGCAGCATGTGATATGAATATTCAGCTTGCAAGTGCATTATTAAGAGGAAAATGGGCAATCGATCCAAAGTTTGCCCTTGATAATATTGGTTTTGTCAGCGACATTCTCTCAGGCAAAGTAGAAGTTGAAACGCCACAAGCAAATCAACCTTTAGACAAGATGATCTCCATCGATGCCAAAACAAAGGCATTGAAATATTATTCCTGGGGTGACGCACCCGAAGGATCTATTGCATTGGTGAACCTGAAAGGAACATTAATGAAGGATGATCAGCTTTGCGGACCGATGGGAATGGAGCGTATTGGCAGAATGATCCAGGAGGCCGATCAGAATGAAAACATTTCATCCATCGTGCTGAAAATTGACAGTCCTGGTGGAACAGTTGACGGAACAGAAGTGTTGGGAAACATTGTTAAGCAGACCGAAAAGCCTGTTGTGGTTTATGTTGATGGTCTTATGGCCAGCGCTGCGTTGTGGATCGGATCTGCGGCAGACAAAAGAATAGCTTCAACAGATACTGATGAGATTGGATCCGTGGGTGTGCTTCTCAGCTTTGCAGATCTTCAGCCGGCTTATGAACAGATGGGCGTTAAATTCCACACCATCGTTTCAGATCTCTCTCCGGATAAAGTGAAAATGTGGGAAGAGCTACGAGCAGGCAAATATGAAAACTACAAGAAAGAATTTCTCAATCCCATGGCCGAGAAATTCCAGTCTGTCATCAAAGAAAATCTGTCAGGTGTAAAAGAAGAGCACCTTACTGGAAAGGTTTACCTGGCTAAAAACATCATGGGTGTTTTTGTTGATGAGATTGGATCATTCGAATATGCCGTTCAGCAAGCAGCTGAAATGGCAAAGGTAAAAAAAGAGAACAACCAGGTATCCGAAGAAGATGATGACGAAGGCGATGACATGCCTTTCGGAAAAACCGATGATAATAAAGAAACAAGTAACAAACCTTCAAATACGCAAACCATGAAAAATCACAAAAATGTAAACCAGGTATTAGGCGTTGAAGGGCTCGAATCTCAGGACGGTCATGTTTCAATGACTGAAGAAATGGTTGAAGCATTAGACACTGCTTTGGCTAATCTTACCACTGAAAGAGATGAAGCCCGCAGTGAACGCGACAACGTGATATCTTCAGTCAATGCTATTGACGAATCAGTTGAAAAAGCTGAAACCATTGAAGATAAAACAGCAGCTATAACCGAGCTCGTTGATGAGCTTCGAGAAAAACCCCCAAAAGGCGAAGAACTTTCACCCAAAGGTGAAATTCCAAACGCTGATGACGAAGGACCAACCGTAAAGGATGGTGATGATGAAGCAACCGCCATGCAAAAGATTGGCGAAGAATTTGGTTTTTCATTTTAACCAAAGGATTGTAAGCTACTAATTTAAAAATCAAATAAAACAAGAATATGGCTGATACAGTAAATATTACAGATCTAAGCAGAGCAGCTGAAAAATACGACAGGGACTTTAAAGTTCTGCCGTTTGTTGCTCTTATGGGTGCCATGTCGGAGCTTGGACTCCGAATGGTGAAGGTGAATTATAAGGACACCATCATTGAGCAACAGCGCAAAGGTGGTATAACCAAGCCTTATGAAGCCGGAACAACTGATCCTTCTTCAGAGATGGAAGGTGAAATCATGCAGCTCAAAGAACGGTCACTGATCGTTGAGCCCGGGTATTGTGCTATCAAAGACAATATTCAGAATTACCGCGAAAAGCAGGTTCTTTTCGATCCTACCAAGGACACTGTCAACCACAAAACCAAAAAGCACCCGCTTGAAAAGGAAATTGTGGGTAATAAGATTAAAACAGTTGCAGAAGACATCATCGATGCCATCTTTCACGGTGAAAGAGACATCACTGACAAGTCTCCTTCTGGTTTAATGCACGGCTATGATTACAAGATTGACCAGGCAGTTGCTTCCGGGGAACTTGCTGCTGCAAATGGTAATTATATCGACAGTGGTTCGTTGGCTGCTCCGGCAAATGACACAGACACAACCGCAATTGACAACCTGGTTACCTGGTTGCGTAAGCGGGCTATCCGTTTTGGCCGAAATCCTGTGCTCAGGATGCCAATCGACATCTATCATAACTGTGCCGACGCACTTGAAATCAAGCTGAAGTATAAAGCAGACATCAACGCAGATGTATTGCTGGCTTATCTTCGTGACAAGGCGAAACTTTCAAACCTGAAACTTATTGCGCATGACGCATTGGGTACAGGCGACCGTATTCACTTGTCTGAAAACGGAATCTTTGATTTCGGTATGAACACACCCGGCGATCAGAATTTTGTCCAGGTTCGAAGTCCTTACGAGGATCCAAACCTTGTTCAATTCTGGTTACAGTTTGAGGCTGGTACACGAATCAATTCTTTCCATGAAAAGATGTTCATGTGTAACCAGGGCTCTCCAACGGCTAACGAACTTAGCGGCGATTACTTAAGCTAAAATATGAGCAGGCAGGTGAATAGCCTGCCTCTCTTTTAATAATAACTAAAGACAAAAACCATGAAAATAGCAGTATATCTTTTCAAACTCATCGTAATGCTCTTCCTGGCATCAGCTTTTAGCTTTGCCCTCGGAGCGCCGCCACTTATTGGTATTGGAATTGTAGGAATCGCCCAGTTGTATCATCCGCCTGTTGGTTATGCTTTAATGGCGTTCGACTTTACGGACCTGGCAGACCCGGCGGCAGACAATATGGGTGGTTTTACAGTTACCGCATACCTGGGATTCACTGATGAAATTGACAGTGAGCCCCAGTTACCTTCTAATCCTTCTACGCCTGAAGAAGAGGTAACCCTTGCCGGTTCTTACACAATGTTGGACACATATCATTTTATAAAAGTGTATACCACCCCACGAACACTCCAGCTTATAGCGGAGAACCAGGGGGAAATTGACGCTTACTCCTTCAGACCAAACGGGCAGTTTTTACACCCGTCAACAGGAGCCGCGGCAAGGGCCTTTGCAAAACATGTAAAAAACAAGAAAGGTGTTCTTATCCTGGTTGATCCAAACACTGGAGAAAGAATCGTGGTAGGTACCAAAAAACTACCCGTTTTTATGCGCCCATCTGTTGATTTTGGTCAGCAGCCTGCAGACAGGCGCGGCGTTACGGTTGAATTTGAATGTGATTCTCCTGTACCTGGATATAACTATGATGGAGCTATTCCTTTAGATAGCGGACAGGTTGATCCTATAAGCTAATAAGCTATGGCGAAAAACAAATATTTTAAAGTTGTAGGAATAAAGCCACCGGGCAGGGTAGACCTGTTCAAAAGAGGTGAAGTAAGGCTCCATGAGCTGGATGATGAAACGCTTTATGAGATATATAAAGAAGGGAAATGCCCTTTTGTTAAGATGACAAAAGAGGGATTTAAGCATTATTATCCTTCTAAAAAGACCATAAGCACCACATCAACCAGTGAGAAAACAGCCAAAAAGCCTGCTCAGTCTGGTTCGTCAGCGAAGAAAACGACAACCAAAAAGACTACAGGCAAAGAAAGCAAAAACGAACAATCGAAATAATCCTTTCTCATAGACACTGGCGATCAATTGAAAAAGCCCTTCAAAAGCAAATGGAGGGCTTTTTTCGATAAAGACAAACAATTATGCAAACAATTCTTCTACTTATAACCACGTATAAGCGTCCGGAGAAACTCCTGGAGATGCTGAAAGACATCCACGCCTACTCTGAAGGCTTCAATATGGAGCTTATTATCTTTGAAGATTATTCAAATTCAGATTATTCGGCGTGTAAGAACTATCTTAAAAAGTATCTTCCCAACTTTCAATGGGAAAAAGCAGACAGGCATTACGGAAAGAAAGATTACTGGCAGTGGATCAGCCAGCTCTATATTGAAGGCAAAGAAAAGGAATTTGATTATATCATCCAGTGGCCGGATGATCAGCGCTTAACCAAAAACGCTATACAAAAAGCAGTGGACACCTGGGAGGCAATTGAGGATCCCAACAAAATATGTTGCACCCTGAGCCAGCATGTGAAGAAAAGAACCCGGCAGTGGACACCGGTTGAATCTGAGCTGGTGCAATTCAGAAACACAAGAATCTATCACACAGGTTGGGTGGATATGAATTTTATTGCTGAAAGGGAGTTTCTTGAAGCGTTGAATTATACAGTTCCACCTGTTAATCCTTCTTTCTCCGGCCAGGAAAGAAAGAGCTCAGGCGTTGGCATGAACATCACCCGTGAATTGTTCAGCAAGGGATACAACTTTTACCAGGTGGAAAAGAGCCTGACCATCCACACAGCCGGTTATCACGGAAGCGTGATGCACCCGGAAGAAAGAAAGGTAAACCCGGGCCTTACCAACCATGAGAAGGTGACGGCTGCCCTGGCAACTATGCCCGAAAGACAGGAATCCCTGAAGCATGTAATCAGTTCAATTATTAACCAGGTGGATGAGATCCACGTGTACCTGAATAACTTTACATCCATACCGATATTTTTGAAGCATGAAAAGATAAAAGTGTTTCTCAGTGACAATGAGATGAACGACCTGGGTGATGTTGGAAAATTCTACACGGCAGAGTCTGTCAGTGGCTATCTCTTCACCATTGATGATGATATTATCTATCCACCGGACTATGTTTCTTCTCTTATCACTGAAATAGAGAAGCATTACAGGCAGTATGTAGTTGGAACACATGGCAGGATCTTTGACAGGATTCCTATTCACTCCTATTACCATGGTCATACGCAGGGGTTTTCTGCATTGAATACAGTACCTAAAGATAGCTTTGTTCATGTCATTGGCACCGGCGCCCTGGCATTTCATACGGACACCATCCGGGTATCGCTCGGGGCATTCGAAACCATGAACATGGCTGATATCTGGTTTTCAAAATTTGCCGAAGAAAACAACGTGCCGCGCCTGGTGATCAAACACCAGAAAGGATGGCTGAAAGATTCACCAAAGTATGACAAGGATTATTCGATTTACAATTTTTGCCATCGGGATGACACCCTCCAGACTGAGGTGGTGAACAATACGAAATGGAAGGAATTACCTGTCCTTTGATGTTGCACGTGCAAGTTTTTACTTAGTAGAAAAATTAAGATCATGACACAATTAAAAAGGTGGTTAAACAATCCCGACAGAAGCTATGCCGAAGGCGTCGAGATGTATAAGAGGCACAAAGGGGCTGACCAGTTCTTTAAATTTTTCAGTCAGAAAAAAGAAGCAACCCCGAAGGATCCCGAATATAAGATGCTCGTTCAGCGCTTGACCAGGCTGGAAAGAGTATTAAGGCAGCAGAAGAAAAAACAGAAGCCGGAAGAAAAGGCCAAAGCCCAGGGGCAGAAACCTATAAAGACTGATAAGATCAGCAACGTAAGAACCCCGGGCCATGTCAAAGGCATGAGAAACAACACGAAGTATGTTTCCAAGCTTCTCTCCCTGAACTGGAAAGATTTCGAACAGCGCGACAAGGAAGTGTTCTTCAACAACAAAGCATATTTTGAATATAAGAAGAAGTTGTTCATCGAAAACAGCGACATTGAGAAGAAACTGAAATCGCTGCATGCTTCCCTGAAGAACCAGGAAGACAAGAACCAAAGGAAGGTTATTGTTTCTGAGCTGAAATCCCTGGAAGATGCCAAAGGAATCAACTGGGAGAAGATCGATGACTGGGAAAGTGAAATGCCGGAAGAGGAAAAAGAAAAAGATCCGACCAGGCTGGGCGCTGAACTGCAAAAGAAGAAGGATAACCTGAAAGCCAGCATCCGAAGAACTAAAAACAAGCTGTCTAAGAATCACTATAAAACAGAGAAGACAAAGAAGAACGCCCAGCAGCGTGTTGAAGAAATGGAGAAGGAGCTTGAAAAGTTAGAAAATGAAACAGCTTAAGACCTACGATGAAATTCTTCCATACCTGTTTGACTCCTCCGATGAACTGCAAGAGCAGGGTAAATTGTCACAGGCGCAGCTTCAGATAAAAGAACGCTGCGCCGCAATTTACTCATGGAAAATTGCAGATCCACTGATCAGTGATTCCGAAATTGCCGAGCAATTAAGCAAAAAATTTGAGGTAACAACTCGCACACTTTACAACGATTTGCGGGCAATGGAAACCTTAATCTGTGCTGTGAAAAAAGCCAATAAGGAATATGTCCGCTTCCTGGTTACTGAACAGCAGAAGTACGCCATCAAAAAAGAAAAAGAGCTTATAGAAGAAGGGAAGGATTCCACAAAAGACTTAAGCTATGCAGTAAGCGTACTATCAAAAGCCCACAACCTTGACGAAGCAGACCCAGACACACCCGAATGGGATGATTTCCAAACCCCGGATGTAGACATAACCGATGATGTGACAGTTCTTGACATTGAGGACATGCCGGATGAAGAGGCTGAAAGGATTAAAAGAAGGTATTTACCCGCTCATAATGAAGATATAGAAGATGCAGATATTGTCGAATGAAAGCGAACGCAGAAAGATATACTTCAATAAGCCACAACGCATTGCTTTACACGTTCTGGCAAACACAGAGTACCACGTTTGGGCCAGGCGAACGGGTAAATCGCATGGTTTAACAGGCATTAGATCACTTCAGAACGTTATTTCAATGCCCAGGTCAATGGGCGCCTTTATATTCCCAACTTACAAAATGGGTTTGGCCCAGATACTCCCCAACATTAAGACAGCATGGGAGTTCTTTGGCTATAAAGAGGGGCTGCACTATATTGTAAACAAGCGCCCACCAAAAAAATGGGGATGGGAAACGCCGTTCTTCAATCCCAGCACCTACGAGCACGTGATTTCCTGGTTTAATGGCTCTGCAATAATGTTAATTTCCCAGGACAGACTGGGAACATCCAACTCAGTAGGCTTCGACTGGGTAATCGGCGATGAAGCGAAGTTCCTGAACTACGATCGAATAAAAACAGAAACCATTCCGGCCATATCGGGAACCATTCAAACCATAAAACGCTGGGAAAAGCATCCGAGATTCAGATCTCAGCTGTTCTGTACTGACATGCCGATACTCAAAAAGGCTCAGTGGATTTTTGAAAAGGAGAAAGAAGTTGACCAGGACAGGATCAACCTGATTCTTTACCATCGGAAAAAGCAGGCACAGACAAAAAGTAAGAAAGCAAAGAAGGCATATCAGAAAATTATAGACCAGCTAAGGAGTGAAGCCACCTTTTATTCAGAAGCCAGCACGCTCGACAACATCAAGATAGTGGGTGAAAAGTATATCAGGGACCAGAAAAGATCATCACGCCCGTTTGAGTACCGGACACAGATACTTAACAAGCGACCAAACAGGATTGAGAACGGATTCTACAACAAATACAATCCGAAGAAGCATGATCTTCCCATTCAATACAACAATGAGCTTTTGGACTCTTACGACTACGACCTGGAGAAACTCAACGAGAACCTGGACTGCCGTTTCGATAACGACATCGACACAGAGAAGCCCCTGGCAATCGGAGAAGACCACAACGCCGATATTAATTCCCTGGTAACCGGACAGGCGCATTATGAAAAGAATGAGCTTTGGTTTTTAAAGTCCATGTACGTAAAAATGCCCATGAAATTCTCCGATTTAATGAAAAAATGGGTTAAATACTACGAGCCTGTACGGGGAAAGATAAAAGAAGTGGTTTATTATTACGACCAGACCTCAATAAAGCGCTCAGATCTAACCGAAGAAACCAACGCGGACGTGGTAATTGACATATTATCCAAGGCCGGATGGGATGTTGAACCGGTATATTTAGGCAAAACAGACTTCCAGGACGTCCGCTATGATGATTGGAGCCGCTCATTTGACGGTGAAAATGGTATGTTTCCACGATATCACAAGTATAATTGCTATGATTTGATTGTTGCTATGCAGCAGACAGGCATTAAATACACCCACTCCAGGGCAGGATGGGGTAAAGATAAAAGCCAGGAACACAAATTCTTTGAGACAGAACAAACACAACCCCACCTAACTGACGCTATGGATACCCTTAAACGCGGATGTGAGCAAATGCCCTATTCATCAGGCACAAGGATACCTTTG
>JBNJFN010000080.1:0-1383 GCA_051746885.1 Bacteroidota bacterium
GCTCGCGGTATAGTCTTCTGCCTTGCCGTTGGTGATGAAGATTAGCCCTACTTCCCTGTCTGGATCGAAATAGGCATTGCTTACCAGTCCGTAGGCAAAGCCCGAATGGCCGTACATGATTTCACGGTTGCTCAGGATGACATCCTGCTCGGATGTTCCGGTGATCCGGTGGATGCCAAGCCCCCAGCTTTGAAACAGGCCGTGGTAGTTGTCGCCATTGCTGCCGTTATATTGCCACTGTTGGTTAAGCATCTGCTTCACTGTGCTTTCCTTAAGTATTCGTTTTCCATTCCAATTGCCTTGATCCATCAGCATGAAAAGGATCTTTGACAGGTCGTAGCCCGAGATTCGCAACCCACCCTGGGGTGAAAAACGCACGGCATTGGTACCGGGCGTATAACCGCTTAAATCTTTCTTTTCGGGTTCGTCTCCACTGTAATCATCGGCCTGCGGTGTCCATTCCCCGTTTTTCTTTCTATATAACACAGCCACATGGTTGATATCGGAAAGTTCCATAATGTTAAAACCTCCGGCAATGTTCATGGGATCCAGGATATTCCGCTTAAAATACCTGTCAAAGCGAACCCCGGTTAGCTTCTCTACGATGGTTCCCAGCAGGCCGTAGTTGATGTTGGCATATTGGAAATGGCTTCCGGGTCGATGTTCCAGGAACTGATCTTCGGTATAGAGCGATCCCTCCGTAGCCAGCAGTTCATTGATATTGGGTATGGTATCCTGGTGGTGGGTGGCAGACAGAAAATCACCATAAGTGGGACCATCAACAATCGACGAAGTATGCGACAGAAGCATTCGAAGGGTGATCGGCTTGCCGGGAAAATGCGGATTTCTTATTTCAAAGCCCAGTATGTTGCTTATGTCTTCATCCAGTGAGCACAATCCCTGCTCATAAAGCTGCATAACGGCCGTTGCAGTAACCATCTTGGATATGCTGGCCACACGGAAAACTGTGCTGTCATGCACCGGTCTATTGCGCTGCTGATCCGCCATGCCAAATGACACCTGTTCCTTCACCTCACCATCGGACAATACCAACACGACTCCTCCCATCAGGTCATGCTTCTGCTTGATGGATAGTATTTGCGATTCAAAACTCTGGGCACTTAAATTGAAAGTTGAAAATAAGGCAAGGAATATTAACAAAATTGGGGGCCCCATGATGTTTAATTGTATTGTAGCTCTCACCAAGCCTATAATATAATTCTTCCCCAAATTATCTGTTTATCCAGTTTTCAATCTTAATACCAGCAATTTTCTTGAATTCTTTAACATTTTCGGTTACCATTACCAACTCCTTTTCAACTGCCGTAGAACCAATCAAGAGATCAAAATCACTGATCATTTCACCCAATTTTCTCAATCTTG
>JBNJFN010000080.1:1483-11176 GCA_051746885.1 Bacteroidota bacterium
TAACATTTTCGGTTACCATTACCAACTCCTTTTCAACTGCCGTAGAACCAATCAAGAGATCAAAATCACTGATCATTTCACCCAATTTTCTCAATCTTGGTTATCTATTCTGGATTCTTTTATTTCTTTTATTATTTCATCTGAATTTTTTGAATCTACCCAACTACCATATAGTTTTTTTAAATGAAAGTCACCTTCATCTTTAGTCTCAATAGATTCTGTCAATTTGATTATCAATTTCTTTTTTGAATTGTTATCAAGTCTCCGTAGAAAACCAAAATACTTATCTATAGTTTTATTTGTTAAAGTGAATGCCATTTTATTTTTTTTCAAAGATATAAAAATTATTGTAATACTATTGATAGAGAATATATTTTCTCTTCAAGTGCTAAAAAGAAAAATTAATTATCCCTTGGCATCTATTAAGTCAATAAAGTTTTATTCCCAGTGCTCAAAAAGGGGCCCATCAGCTCCGTAAAGCGGATCCTGATCCGGTATACCCACCTGAGCGATGTTATCTAAGGCCTGATCCAACTCTTCCGGCTTGCCGTAGTTCATATCCCAGTCGCTGCCGCCGGGGTAAGCTCCTACACAGGCAAAGTCCGCACTACTTCCCAGGTTTTTGTGTGATACGCCCGCCGGTAAGACAACTGCCTGACCCTTTTTCAGTGTAAAGGTTTGGCCGTTCGGACCACCGAGCTGAACTTTGGCCTCACCCTGGTAAATACCCAGCACCTCATGGGTGATGCTGTGGTAATGGTGCATTCCGAAAATGCCGTTACGCCAGGAGTTTTTCCAGTTGTTTCGTTGAAAGAGCTTTTCAAAATCTTTTGCACCGGACAAATCCAAATCATCCGGTTCATAAATGATAACGGGAAATCTGTCGTTGTTTGGAAAATTGCCATCCCGCCCGATTAATGCGGTTGTTATTTGTTTCTGCTGTGTTTCCATAGCATTTGTTTTTTGATGAACGACATTGAATGGATCTTCTTCATATCCATTGAAAGACCCGGCCGACTTTACCTTGTGGAGGCCTTCATCCGGATTGATCTGTTGGTTATTGATTACTGCACCAAAAAAGAACATACCCAACAAAAGAACCAGTCCGATAGCCGGATTGTAATTAATTTTTGAACAATCACCCATCGCCTAAAGATTAATGAAACCATTTGATTAGAAACAAGAATTTTCCGGGAATTGTTCAGGGAAATATGATGGCCACGAATGCACGAATGAAATTCATTCGTGCATTCGTGGCTAAACATTTTTATAAATAAAAAACATATTGAACTGAAAGTTCAATTCTGTCTTTAAGGCCGTAGGCCTGATATCTTTGTAGGCCCGGGTGTAAACCCGGGTAAGAGAGCCATCAAACATAGAAATCCCGTCAGGGATGACACAAATAACCAATGGTAAACAAATAACCGGAAATGGCCAGCTAATTGCACATGCTAATTTTCAATATGCAGTCAATGTTTCAGGACCTATAAAAATTCATCCATGCATTCGTGGCCATTCACCCTATTTTAGACCTTTTTTCCACACTATCCATTGCAATATTTTTGATACATCTATCCATTTAAAATATGTTTATCTCAGGTTTTAACTATCATCTATCATGAAAAATGATATTTCTATCAGGTTTTAACTACCATCTATCAGGTTTTTTACTATTTCTATCAGCTTCCAATAGCTTTCTATCAGTCCTGGATAGCTTTCTATCAATTTTCAATGGCCTTCTATCCGTTTTCAATATTATGCCCGGGATAAAAAGACAATTAGATATCTCTGCCAACTCCAAATTCACCGGGCAGCTTACTGATTTCCCCTAACTCCTGTCAAACAATCAAACGTTCAAACTCTTATTCCCTGAACACCATCTGACCATACGAAAGCGGATTGTGGAAGGCCGGCGGGGACCAGGAAGATGCCTCGCTGTCCTCTTTTTCTTCCCCCTCGCTCCGACAGAAATCAACAAACCAGCGATCACCGTCTTTCGGTGGATGATTGGGTGCAGTGTACACCTGATCAAAAGGGATGGCTATCTCAAAGGTCCAGCCTTCATCGGTATCCGAAGGATCGTTCAATGTGCCTTTCAACTGAACTGCACTTTTCAGGCCTTCGGCATCCCAGTTCCACAATTGCCTGATGTCCTTGCGGGCATTATACTTGTTCAGTACAAACAGATCCAGAATGGTGTTCTTTGGATTGATCTCGATCTCAATATACGACTTGGAACAACCATCCGCATTGATGAAAAATTCAACCACATTTTCCTTCCACAGATGGGCATCCCTTTCGGTCATGGAGGCCCACAGGTGATCGTCTTCCACATGAAAAGCACCGTACAGGTATTCATCGTCCCATAGCCATTGAAAACGGGTATTCAGGCGCGGCTCGGAACCGTCCTGAGCAACAAAGCGGGCAACAGGAGCCTTCTCCCAGGCTCCCTCATCGATCTTTCCGTCGATCTCAATATCCTCACTGGTCTTATGGCATTCATACACGGGTTTATCCTGTTGAAATAAGGATAAAGTTGAAACGAGATAAACAAAAATGAGTAAAGTATGCATAAATATATGGTTTTAGAATATTTACTTAATATAAACTCTAAATAACAAATTCTAAATAACAAATACCTGCCCGCCGGCAGGCGGGAATTCCAAATCTCAATATTCAATGTTCTAAACAGCCGCAGAAGATTAAAAAGTTATGTTGCTACTATTCGTTTTGATCATTGGAATTTAGGCAATTGGATATTGTTTGTTATTTGGTATTTATTATTTGGTGCTTTTGTTATCTTGCACTTTATAATAACCTTTGGGCATCAACCAACCACCAGTTTACTTTTCCCTTTAGGTAGCTTAAAGCAAAACATACTTTCATTCCGGTTCACATAAAATGTATTGTCCGAGAGCTCCAGCGGGGAATTCACTTTTTTGAAAGAAGCTTTTCCGCCTGCTTGTGCCAACTGTGCGCCTTCAACCTTTTTGTTAATCCTAATGGAAAAACGGCTGGTGGAAAAAGGCGCTTCCATGTGGATAGCATTTTCTTTGCTTTGAAGCCGGGTAAGCTTTTTACAGGCCCAATAACGGGCAATTTCACTGTTCTTCATCCAGACCAGGTGGTTGTATTTTTGATGCAACCTTTTAACTACCGTTTTAAAGATATTAAACCCAAGCTTGTTGCCATTGTAATAGATTCCGGGCCAATGGCACACCATGATGGCCGGCTGCCCCGATTCAATGACATCTACCATCCTGCCTTTTTTGAGATCCGGAGTAATAAACCGGTCTGCACTGCCGGGAGTGAGCCCATCCCATCCGCCAAACCAGTCGCCGGTACAACCGACAATGTGGACACTACAGCGGGGGTCATCAGTACTTGTACCGGAAACATGGTACAATTCCGGCTCCACACTTTGGTTGGGATCTGTACGCACATCCCTGAAGAAATGGGGAATCTCTGTTTGAAAGACATCGCGGCAGGCTTGCAGGTTACCCATAGCCAGATTGTCCATATTTTGGCTTCCGAAGCCGCCCGGCGTGGTGACGCCCTCGCAGGGGAGGTCAGCTTTTTTCAGTATATCCAAGGCATAGGCAAGATAGCTGGCCAGCTCATCGGAGCTTTTGTCCTGGCTCCACTCCCAGTTCTCCATATATTCAGGTGTTGCATGGGGGTAAGGCAAGCCGCTCTGCGTATCGATCACCCGGGTATGGCTGATCATCTCCGGATGGATGTCCCAATCCGGCATCATAAAATCTCTTACCAGCTTTAGACTCTTTTTTAGGTCACCGGCTGACCAGCCGGGTATGAACCGGTGAAGCCACCCGGTGCATGCCGGATAGGGCACCATGCTGTACTTTCCCTTAACACCGTGATCCCGGCACCAATCCCCGAACTCCCTGACAAAGTCATCGGGAATTTCGGGCGGAAGCTTCTTCCAGTCCTGTTGGTACTGATCCGGAAAGACCTCCTTAAATTGCGGTATCCCGTAATAAGCCATATTCACCAGCGAAGTAGAGTCGTCGATAATAAAACTTACGGGCACACGATTGCTCGGGTTGAGCACTTCCACCGAATAACCGGCCATATTCCCTGACCAGGGAACTCCGCTGCCGGTAGCAATCAAACCTGCAGTGCCGGCGGCAAGATTTTTGATAAACGTTCTTCTTGAAAGATCAGCCATGAGTATTATATGTTGAAGGTTCCATAAGATAGCAAAACCCTCGTACCGGGTTCCTTTCTTATTATACTCCGACAAATCTAACAAAAAATTATTCTTCCGAGAAACTTCTGAGCAATCGCCGGTAGGCAGAAAAGACATTGGCCCTGGATACAAATCCCAGATATTTGCCATCTTCCAGTACAGGCAGATTATAATGCTTGGTGGTCTGAAACTTCTTGGCCACTTCTTCCATGGATTCATCGGGATGAACTACAGGGCTGGGCATGTACATCAACTCCCGTACATATACATGATCGTATTTATCGCGGTCGAACATGATATGGCGAATGTCATTGAGAAAAACGATACCCTTCAGTCTCTCCTCATCATCAAGGACCGGGACAATGTTCCGTTCCGATTTGGCGATCACTTTCACCAGATCACCCAGTGTGGCACTCTCATGGATGGGTTTGAAGTTCGTTTCTATCAGATTGCGCACTTTCAGTATGGTTAGCACCATTTTGTCTTTATCATGGGTAAACAGTTCGCCACGTCGGCCCAACTGATAGGTATATACAGAATAACGTTCAAATATCCTTGCGACGGCATAAGAAATGGTAGCAGTCATCATTAGCGGAAAGATCAGGGCATAGCCCCCGGTAATCTCAGCAATAAGAAACATACCGGTTAAGGGAGCATGCAAAACCCCGGCTATCAAACCGCCCATGCCTGCCAGGGCAAAATGGCTATTCGGGAGGTAATCAACTCCAAAGTGGTTGAAGACTTTGGCAAAAAACAACCCGCTGTTAACACCCGTGAATAGTGTAGGAGCAAAGATACCCCCTACTCCTCCACTGCCAAAAGTAATAGAAGTGGCAATAACCTTCAGGAAAATGATCAGCCCAAAAAAGAGGAATACCACATAAATATTATCTCTTAATCCGTAAAAGAGGCTTTTCTCAAAAAGATAGCTAAAATCTCCCTCCAGGCATGCGTTGATCGATTCATAACCCTCGCCGTATAATGCAGGAAAGAAAAAGACGATGACTCCAAGGGCCACACCGCCCACGATCCATCTGGTGTATCTATTGTTTATGCGGTCAAAGGTTTGTTCAACCAGCTTGTACATGCGGGTAAAATAAACCGAGACCAAGCCGGTGAAAACCCCAAGAATGATATAAAAAGGCACTTCGCTTATGACAAAATCCTGTGTGATCTCAGCGGGGACCAATACATTCATGCCCAGAAGCAAAAAGGAGGTCAAAGCGCCGGTTAATGAGGCCAAAAGCAGGGGAATAAGAGAGGACATGGTGAGGTCTAACATCAACACCTCCAGCACAAACACAATGCCTGCAACCGGAGCCTTAAATATGGCCGACATAGCGCCGGCACTGGCACAAGCCAGAAGTAAAATTACCTGCTTGTAGTTCAATCTGAATATTCTTCCGATATTGGATCCCCAGGCAGCGCCTGTTGCCACGGTAGGACCCTCCAATCCTACCGATCCTCCAAAACCAACGGTCAATGCACTGGTTATAACGGAAGAATACATATTATGAGGTTTAATCCGGCCGCCTGTCTTGGATATGGATGCAAGGGTCAGCGGGATACCGTGCCCCACGGATTGTCTGAGTATAAAGTGCATGAAAATCACGGCAATCAGTATACCTATTGCGGGCAAAACTACATAAAGATAATTCTGGTATTGCTCTACAAACCCACTTGTTACTAAAGTTTTAATAAGATGTACAGCATTCTTGATAATCACAGCAGCAAAGCCTGACGTAATCCCTACCACAACACTGAGGATCATGATCAACTGCCTGTCATTTATGTGCCGACGTCTCCAAACCAGTAATTTGCTGAGCCGTGTAGGTCTTTTCATAACGAGCACAAAAATAATATTTCCTTTTATCTTATCCCAAATAAGCAGATTTTTTATTGCACTATTAAGCTCAGGCAAAACATTAATCCCGCGCCATCCGCAGATACCACCAATACATATGGCATCATGGCGAATCTTAAAAAACAAAATGAAAAACCGGGTGTTTTATTGTAAATTTGAACATTTGTATAAGTTTGTGCTTGTGGAAGAATCAAAATTGATGATATATGGTCGATTTTAACAAATATATACTGGATAACGGTCTAAAACTGATAGTACACAGGGATGAATCCACCCCCATTGTCACTGTAAACCTGCTTTACAATGTGGGCTCCAAACATGAAAACCCCGAACGCACGGGTTTCGCTCATTTATTCGAGCATTTGATGTTCGAGGGTTCGGTTAATATCCCTTCCTACGATACACCGCTTCAGAAAGCAGGCGGGGAGAACAATGCCTTTACCACCAATGACATCACCAACTATTACCTTACCCTGCCGGTGCAAAACATTGAAACTGCATTTTGGCTGGAATCCGACAGAATGCTGGGGCTCAAACTGACCGAAGAAAAAGTGGAGGTTCAGAAAAATGTGGTCATCGAAGAATTCAATCAACGCTATCTGAACCAACCTTATGGGGACGCCTTGTTTCTGCTCAGGCCTATGGCCTATAAGGTACATCCCTATCAATGGTCAACAATAGGTAAAGATCCCTCCCACATCAAAAATGCCACACTCGATGAAATAAAAGATTTCTTTTATCATCATTATGCCCCCAACAATGCCATCTTATCGATAGTGGGAAATGTAGATCCCGATGAAATAAAAGCCCTTGCCGAAAAGTGGTTCGGAGAGATTCCCCGCCGCGATAATAAACAAAAAGAAATTCCCGGGGAACCCAAACAAGAGGAACCCCGGAAGAAGGAAGTCGAAAGGGAGGTCCCGCATAATGTGCTTTACAAAGCCTTCCATATGTGTTCCAGGAACCATCCCGATTTTTACCCTACCGATCTGATCTCGGATCTGCTTGGCAATGGCAAATCATCCCGGTTATACCAGAACCTTGTAAAGAAAAAACAAATATTCGGCACCATCGATGCCTTCATTACAGGGGATGTGGATGAAGGGCTTCTTCTTATCTCCGGCAGCCTTTCCGAGCAGGTGGACATGGCTACCGCAGAGACAGAACTCAATAAAGCACTAGATGAATTAAAGGAAAGCCGGATACCGGAAGAAGAATTACAAAAAGTAAAGAACAAGGTAGAGGCTGTGAATACCTTCAGCAAAACCAGCGCGCTTCATAAAGCAATGAACCTGTCATATTATGAATTACTGGGAGATGCCGGCAGGATCAATCAGGAAATTGATAACTACAGAAAAATTACAACCGATGATATACAAAGGGTAAGCAGTTACCTGCTGGATGAAAAAAACAGCAACACACTGTATTATCATGCTAAAAAATCATAACTATGCAAAATACGGAAAGAACAAAGCAGCCCGATATTCAATCGATTGAGACCTTACACATTCCTTCGGCAAACCAGTTTCGCTTATCCAATAATATACCGGTATATTCAATTCATTCGGGTACAGAGGAGATTGTAAAAATAGACCTGTTGTTCCGGTCGGGTAACTGGTTTCAGCCCAAGCCCCTTATTGCAATTGCTTCCAATGAAATGCTCCCCGAAGGTTCCAGGAACTATACTGCCGCAGAGATAGCCGAAAGATTGGACTATTATGGAGCCTTTCTGAAAACGAATGCCAATAAAGATGTGGCCACAGTATCCTTGCTCACGCTGAAGAAATACCTGAGAGAAACCCTGGAAATTCTGTCGGATATACTGATCAATCCCACTTATCCTGAAGAGGAACTGAATACCTATATAAAGCATAAAAAACAGGAATTTCTCCTGGAACGATCCAGGGTGAACCATTTGTCGCGGATCAAATTCAACGAAGCGCTTTTCGGGAATCATCATCCTTATGGAAAGATCGTGCATCTGGAGGACCATGACAATGTTACCCGGGACGATCTGTTGAATTTTCACAAGAATTATTATACGACAGGCAATTGTGAGATTCTGTTAACCGGAAAGATCGATGAATCCGTACATCAAACAATAGATGAATTCTTGGGCACCTCCGGATGGAAAAAAGAGGGAAAGACTCACTCACCCGATTATGTACCCTTTACTACAAGTGAAAGGGAAATTTTTACACCTAAGGAAAATGCCGTACAATCGGCTATACGGATAGGCAAAATCCTTTTCGGTAAGCATCATCCCGACTTCCCTGGCATACAAGTGTTAAACACCATACTTGGTGGGTATTTCGGATCCCGGTTGATGAAAAAAGTGCGGGAAGAGAAAGGCTATACTTACGGAATCAACTCCCTGCTGGTACCTTTGGTAAATGAAGGCTATTTTGTAATCGTTTCAGAAGTGGGAGCAGATGTATGCCGGAAGGCAATCTCTGCCATTTACGAAGAAATGAAAAAGCTGAGGAATGAAAAAGTAAGCCCAGAAGAATTGAACATGGTGAAAAATTACATGCTGGGCCAGTTGCTGAGAGCTTTCGACGGGCCTTTGCCTACCTCATCCACCTATCTCAACCTACTCGAGCTGCGCCTTAAGGAAGATTATTATCAACAGATGGTGAATACCATCAACCAGATCACTGCAGATGATATCCGGGAGCTGGCCGGCAAATACCTGAAAGAAGAAGATATGATCCGCTCGGTAGCAGGAAAATGTGAATGAGCTATCATGCATGGTCATTCATTGTCATTCGGTTGTTTAATGAGAAGTTTGACGGGAGTTTGACGGGAGTTTGACGGGAGTTTGAAAAAATATCAAAATTCAGTAGATAAAAAAAGAGGATACATAAAAGACTTAACTCATCTATTTGAAACATGAATAGTTGAATATATATGTACATAGAAATGTTTTAACAACAGAGTTTCAATGATGAATAAAGCCAATATTGTTAGATACCTGATTTTTATAACTCTTTTGTTTCAAACCGTAAATATAATTGCACAGGAAGATATATCTCCCCCGGTTTTGAAGAACGCCAGTGTAATGAATGATGAAGGGGATGTGGAACTCTTATGGGATTTACCAGAAAATATTACTTACGATATAATTATTTCCAGAGATTCCTTTGTTGTAGGTAACGTAGTCGGCATTCATACTATAAAGGATACAAGTATACATACATGGATAGATAAAAATTCAGATGCGAACAACAGACCTCGTGCTTATAAACTTTCTTATAAGGACGTAGGCCAAGACCCAAATCAAGAAGGTCAATTTGAAAGTAATTTATTTAATACAATTCATACTTCCATCAATATGGATACTTGCGCCAAACAAAATAAACTCATATGGTCCCGTCATGTAAAATCTTCATGGAAAGACTTAAATGATACTATATCCTTTGAGAAATATAATATATACCGCTCAGTTGATGAAAACAGTTATACAAAAATAGCCACCCCTTCCTCTTCCAATGATACAACTTTCACCGATGAAGATGTTGAATACAACCACAGCTACAGATACTACGTAGAAGGCGTACTTGAAACCGATACCACCATCAAATCCAAATCGAACCGGGTAAGCATCAAAACCGAAATG
>JBNJFN010000081.1:0-11074 GCA_051746885.1 Bacteroidota bacterium
TGAGGGTGATGAAGAGCTTAACGTACCGTTTTATGTGGGAGAATCAGTTAAAGTCATAGATGGCCCGTTTAATAATTTTACCGGCGTAATCGAAGAAGTTAATGAGGAGAAGAAGAAATTAAAGGTAATGGTTAAAATCTTCGGTAGAAAGACACCTTTGGAATTGAGTTTTATGCAAGTTGAAAAAGAATAAACTATAAGTTACTAATTATGGCAAAAGAAGTTGAAGGCGTAATTAAATTACAGATCCGAGGGGGACAGGCAAATCCCTCCCCTCCCGTTGGACCGGCTTTAGGGGCTAAGGGCGTTAATATTATGGATTTTTGTAAAAAATTTAATGCCAAAACACAAGATAAAACAGGTAAGGTTATTCCCGTTATCATAACTGTTTATTCAGATAAATCATTTGAGTTTGTTACGAAAACACCACCAGCTCCGATTCAATTGCTGGAAGCTGCCAAGTTAAAGGGAGGTTCGTCGGAACCCAATCGTGACAAAGTAGGTGTGGTTACGTGGAAACAGATTCAGACAATTGCAGAAGATAAGATGGAGGATTTAAATGCATTTACTATAGAATCTGCTATGAAAATGATTGCTGGTACGGCAAGGAGTATGGGAATAACGGTTAAAGGTAAGTTTCCCGGTAAACAATAAAATTCAAAGCGGCAATGACGAAATTAACTAAAAACAGGAAACAGATTTTAGAAAAATTAGATAAGTCTAATCTCTATTCCCTGGAAGAGGCAGTAAAGCTGGTTAAAGAGATTACTACCGTAAAATTCAATGCTTCTGTAGATATGGATGTGCGCCTTGGAGTGGATCCCAGAAAACCAAACCAAATGGTAAGAGGTATTGTAACTTTGCCCCATGGTACAGGCAAAGAAACCAGGGTACTGGCATTGTGTTCGGCCGATAAGGAAGAAGAAGCCAAAGAAGCTGGAGCTGACTATGTTGGATTGGACGAATATGTGCAGAAGATCAAGGATGAAGGCTGGACCGATTTTGATGTGGTTATCACCCAACCCTCAGTAATGCCAAAAGTGGGTCAGTTAGGTAAAATTCTTGGACCCAGAGGGTTGATGCCCAACCCCAAAAGTGGTACTGTTACCGACAATCTCGGAGAGGCAATAAAAGAAGTGAAGATGGGAAAGATTGACTTTAAGGTCGATAAGACCGGTATCATCCATACTTCGATAGGTAAGGTATCATTTACCGAGCAGCAGTTAATTGATAATGCGAAAGAACTGTTGAATACCATCAGAAAATTGAAGCCTACTGCTGCAAAAGGCACTTATATCAAGAGTGTCACCATTTCGAGTACAATGAGCCCTGGCATCAAGATTGATCCCAGCAACCTACGAAAAAGCGCATAATTAAAAAATTGAATGTAAGAATTTAATGGCTTTATGAAATCACTTGAGGAAAAGAAGCAAATCGTTAATGATCTGGTTGAGGACATAAAAAATTCATCTCATTTTTATCTGGCTGATATATCCGGACTTAATGCTACAGAGACTGTGAATCTCAGACGAAAATGCTATGAGAGCGAATTAAAGTTAATGGTGGTGAAAAACACCTTATTGAAAAGGGCTATGGATCAACTGGATATGGGTATTGGAGACTTATATGAAATATTAGAGGGTCCCACCTCCATTATTTTATCCGAAAAAGGAGCCGAGCCAGCCAAAGTTATAAAGGAATTCCGAAAGAAAAAGGATAGGCCCTTATTGAAAGGGGCTTATGTTGAAGAATCTATTTATATAGGCGATGATAAACTTGAAGATCTGGCCAGAATCAAATCGAAAGAGGAACTTATTGGCGATTTGATACTACAGTTGCAATCCCCGGTCAAAGATGTGATTTCTTCTCTGAGATCGGGAAACGACATCTTGGCTGGAGTAATGAAAACTTTATCAGAAAAGAAAGAAGAAGAGTAAAAACAATTAAAAATTATTAAAATCAAGAGAAAATGGCAGATTTAAAAGCGCTTGCAGAAGAATTAGTTAACTTAAGTGTAAAGGAAGTTAACGAATTAGCAGACATATTGAAAGATGAATACGGTATTGAACCGGCATCCGCTCCCGTTGTTGCTGCAGGACCTGCTGAAGGTGCTGAAGAAGGGGGAGAAGCTGAACAGACCGAATTTGATGTTGTACTGAATTCAGCCGGTAGTGCAAAACTACAAGTTGTGAAGCTTGTTAAGGAGTTGTCCGGTCTTGGATTGAAAGAAGCTAAGGAATTGGTGGATTCTCTGCCAAAACCCATAAAAGAGGCAATGCCAAAAGAAGAAGCTGAATCTTTAAAAACAAAATTAGAAGACGCCGGCGCAGAAGTTGAACTTAAATAGAATTCGGTCAAACTGGTATAATATAAAGGTTTTGAATCCCGTTTAAAAATGGGAATCTTAACCTTTATTCCCTATTTATAGGGGTCAGAATTTTTTTATTGTAGTAGTGGTTAGTTAATAATTCTTGGAATAATATGGCAATACAACAATCTCAAAGAATCAGTTTCGCATCTACCAAGAATCAATTGCCCTATCCTGACTTTTTAGAAATACAGTTACAATCTTTTAAGAACTTTTTTCAGTTAGATACCACACCTGAGGAAAGAAAACAGGAAGGGTTATATCAGGTTTTTCAGGAGAATTTTCCGATTACTGATACCAGAAACAATTTCGTTCTGGAATTTTTGGATTACACAATCGATCCGCCCAGGTATAATATATACGAATGTATTGAACGGGGACTTACCTATAGTGTACCCCTTAAGGCAAAATTGAAACTCTATTGCACAGATCCTGAACACGAAGATTTTGATACGGTTATTCAGGATGTCTATTTTGGTACTGTACCTTACATGACCGAAAAAGGCTCCTTTGTAATTAATGGTGCCGAGCGGGTTGTAGTTTCTCAGTTGCATCGTTCTCCGGGCGTTTTTTTCGGACAAAGCATCCATGCCAACGGAACCAAATTGTATTCTGCAAGGGTAATACCTTTCCGTGGTTCATGGATTGAATTTGCTACCGATGTGAACAATGTAATGTACGCTTACATTGACAGAAAGAAGAAGTTACCCGTTACAACCCTGTTAAGAGCTATTGGGTACGAAAGTGATAAGGACATTCTGGAAATTTTCAATCTCGCTGATGAGGTTAAAGTTTCCAAACCCAGTCTGCAGAATGTTATAGGAAGAAAATTGGCCGCAAGGGTACTGCGTTCATGGGTCGAGGATTTTGTTGATGAGGATACGGGTGAAGTGGTTTCCATTGAAAGGAATGAAGTGGTTATTGAACGGGATACGGTGATTGAGGAAAAACATATTGATCAGATCATTGATTCAGGTGCAGAAAGCATATTGTTACATAAAGAAGACTATAGTCAGTCTGATTATGCAATAATATATAATACATTACAGAAAGATCCCTGTAACTCTGAGAAGGAAGCAGTAATGCAAATCTACCGGCAGCTCAGAAATTCGGAGCCACCGGATGAGGCTACTGCCAGGGATGTGATTGATAAACTGTTTTTCTCCGATACACGCTATGATCTTGGAGAAGTGGGACGTTACCGTCTCAATAAAAAACTAAAGCTGGACACCTCCATAGATACCAAGGTTCTTACCAATGATGATATAATAGAGATCATTAAATATTTGATAGAGCTGATCAATTCGAAGACCAATGTGGATGATATTGATCACCTGAGCAACCGTCGTGTTCGGACGGTGGGTGAGCAATTGTCCAATCAGTTTGGAGTGGGATTGGCGCGAATGGCCCGTACCATTAGAGAAAGAATGAATGTGCGGGACAATGAGGTGTTTACCCCTATTGATCTGATCAATTCGAAGACGCTGTCTTCGGTTATCAATTCTTTCTTTGGTACGAACCAGCTTTCGCAGTTCATGGATCAAACGAATCCATTGGCTGAGATGACTCATAAAAGGAGACTTTCAGCTCTCGGACCGGGAGGTCTGTCAAGGGAACGTGCCGGATTTGAGGTTAGAGACGTTCATTATACCCATTACGGCAGGCTATGTCCGATTGAAACACCGGAAGGTCCGAATATCGGTCTCATTTCTTCTATGTGCGTCTATGCTAAGATCAATAATCTTGGATTTATCGAAACTCCCTATCGGAAGGTTGAAGAAGGAAAGGTTAACCTCACAAAAGGTGGCTCGGTATATTTGAGTGCAGAAGAGGAAGAGGCCAGAATGATTGCTCAGGCAAATGCTTCTATTGATGATGAAGGTGGTTTTCAAACAGAGAGGGTTAAAGCCCGGCACGATGGAGAGTTTCCATATGCTGAATCAAGCAGGGTTGACCTGATGGACGTGGCTCCAAATCAGATAGCCTCCATTGCAGCTTCGCTCATCCCCTTTCTTGAACACAATGATGCCAACCGTGCTTTGATGGGTTCCAACATGATGCGTCAGGCAGTTCCTTTGATCAAACCTGATGCTCCGATTGTTGGTACCGGCCTTGAACATGCTGTAGTACGCGACTCGCGGCTCCAGATTATTGCAGAAAAAGATGGAACGGTTGAATACGTGGATGCGAATGAAATTGTAATCAACTATGAAAAAACCGATGATGAGGAATTCGTTAGCTTTGAAGGGGATGTAAAACGTTACCTGTTGCCCAGATATCATAAAACCAATCAGAATACCAGCATAACCCTTAAACCCATTGTAAGAAAAGGAGAGCGGGTTTATAAAGGCCAGGTGCTCACAGAAGGATATGGGACCGAAAACGGGGAGCTTGCGCTGGGTAAAAACCTGAAAGTGGCCTTTATGCCATGGAAGGGATATAACTTTGAGGATGCTGTTGTTATCTCCGAAAATGTGGTGAAAAATGATGTGTTTACCTCTGTTCACATTGAAGAACATGTTATGGAGGTAAGAGATACCAAACGCGGACTGGAGGAATTAACAGCGGATATCCCAAATGTTAGCGAAGATGCCACTAAGGATCTGGATGAAAATGGAATTATTCGTATCGGAGCTGAGATTAATCCCGGTGATATTATTATAGGAAAGATCACTCCAAAAGGAGAGTCGGATCCTTCTCCCGAAGAGAAACTTTTAAGAGCGATTTTCGGCGATAAAGCGGGAGATGTAAAGGATGCTTCACTCAAAGCAAGTCCTTCGCTTAGCGGAATCGTTGTGGATAAAAAATTGTTCACACGAGCAGTGAAGGATAAGACAGCCAGGGATACGGATAAGGAAAAACTTGAGAGCCTGGATAAAGAATATGGCCAGAAGATTGAAGAGCTGACCAGTAAGCTGATTGATAAACTCACTGTTCTTGTTAATGGAAAAACTTCACAAGGCGTTAAAGATTATTATAACGCAACGGTTGTTCCTAAGGGCAAGAAGTTTACCCAAAAGATCCTTCAGGATATCGATTTTACCAGTGTTAGTCCTAAGAAATGGACCACAGATAAGGGTAAAAATGAAACCATCAAAACGTTACTTCATAATTATAACATCAAACGGCGTGAAATTGAAGGTCAGCTACGGCGTGAAAAATACAATATAACCATTGGCGATGAGTTGCCTACAGGAATTGTTCAGATGGCAAAGGTATATATTGCCAAAAAACGAAAAATCACTGTAGGTGATAAACTTGCAGGGCGACATGGAAATAAGGGAATTATTTCGAAGATTGTCAGAACTGAAGATATGCCCTTCCTTCAGGACGGTACGCCGGTAGATATTGTACTTAATCCATTGGGTGTGCCATCAAGGATGAACCTGGGACAAATTTATGAATCTGTGCTGGGATGGGCCGGTGAAAAACTTGGTTTGAAGTTTTCAACACCGATTTTTGATGGGGCTTCACTTGATGAGATCAACCAGTACACGGAAAAGGCAGGGCTACCTTCTTATGGTAAGTCATATCTTTACGACGGAGCTTCAGGCGAAATGTTTGACCAACCCGCCACCGTCGGTATTATATATATGCTTAAGCTGGGGCATATGGTAGAAGACAAGATCCATTCCAGATCCATCGGACCTTATTCCCTGATTACGCAACAGCCTTTGGGTGGTAAAGCACAGTTTGGCGGCCAGCGTTTTGGTGAAATGGAGGTATGGGCCCTTGAAGCCTTTGGCGCATCGAATATTCTGCAGGAAATGTTAACTGTCAAGTCAGACGATGTAAATGGCAGGGCCAAAGCTTATGAAAGTATTGTTAAAGGAGATCCCTTACCGGTACCCGGTATACCCGAATCATTCAATGTATTGTTGCATGAGCTCAGGGGACTGGGATTAAGTATCAAACTCATAAAAGAATAGCAATACAGTACTTTCGAAATGAATTCTCAACTTGTTGTGTGTTTTAAAATTAATCTATAACCTATGGCATTCAGAAGGGAAAATAAATTATCAAGCGATTTTAATAAAGTTGCAGTGGGTTTAGCTTCTCCCGAGGAAATTCTTGAAAATTCCCATGGAGAAGTACTTAAACCCGAAACAATCAATTACAGGACTTATAAACCGGAACGTGACGGATTATTCTGTGAACGGATATTCGGCCCTGTAAAAGATTATGAATGTCATTGCGGAAAATACAAAAGAATCCGCTATAAAGGCATTGTATGTGACAGATGTGGAGTAGAGGTTACGGAGAAGAAAGTTCGCAGAGAGCGTATGGGGCATATTTCTCTCGTAGTCCCTGTTGCACATATCTGGTATTTCCGGTCATTACCGAATAAAATAGGATTGCTGCTGGGTCTTCCAACCAAAAAGCTTGATTCAATCATATATTATGAACGGTATGCCGTTATAAATCCCGGAATTAAAGCCCAGGACGGCATAAAATATCTCGATTTCCTCACTGAGGAAGAATATCTGGATATTCTGGAATCATTGCCCAAGGATAATCAGCAATTAGACGATTCAGACCCCAATAAATTTATTGCTGATATGGGGGCTGACGCACTTTATAAACTGTTATCCCGGTTAGATTTGGATGAACTGTCTTATTCCCTACGTAATAAGGCAGACAATGAGACCTCCCAGCAGAGGAAAAAGGAGGCACTCAAGCGGCTCCAGGTTGTTGAGGCCTTTCGGGCTTCCAAAAATACCAACCGTCCGGAATGGATGATTACCAAAGTGGTTCCGGTCATTCCACCTGAATTGAGACCGTTGGTTCCGCTTGATGGAGGTCGTTTTGCTACATCTGATCTGAATGATCTTTACAGAAGGGTTATTATAAGAAATAACCGGCTAAAAAGGCTCATCGAGATCAAAGCGCCTGAAGTGATTCTTCGCAACGAAAAACGTATGCTTCAGGAAGCTGTAGATTCGCTTTACGACAATTCCAGAAAATCCAATGCAGTCAAAACCGACTCCAATAGGGCACTCAAATCTTTAAGCGACAGCCTTAAGGGTAAACAAGGTCGATTCAGGCAGAATCTGCTTGGTAAACGTGTCGATTATTCTGCACGGTCAGTGATTAGTGTAGGACCGGAATTGAAGATGCATGAGTGTGGAATCCCCAAGGATATGGCTGCAGAGCTTTATAAGCCTTTTGTGATCCGTAAATTGATTGAAAGGGGTATTGTTAAAACCGTAAAATCTGCCAAAAAGATCGTTGACAGGAAAGATCCTGTTGTTTGGGATATCCTTGAAAATGTAATGAAAGGTCATCCCGTTCTCCTGAATCGTGCTCCTACTCTTCACCGGCTTGGTATTCAAGCGTTTCAGCCCAAATTGATCGAGGGTAAAGCCATCCAGTTGCATCCACTGGCATGTACACCGTTTAATGCCGACTTTGATGGCGATCAGATGGCCGTACACCTGCCTTTGGGTAATGCTTCTATAGTGGAAGCACAGTTGCTGATGCTTTCCACTCACAATGTGTTAAATCCTGCAAACGGCGCACCTATTACCGTGCCGTCTCAGGACATGGTTCTTGGATTGTATTATATCACTAAAGAGCGAAAAGGAGTTAAGGGCGAAGGTCTTCGGTTCTATTCTCCCGAAGAGGCAATTATTGCCTATAATGAAGGTGCTGTCGATCTACATGCCGGTGTGAAGGTTCGGGTAAAAGATTATGATGAAAATGGAAATGAGGTCGATAAGGTGGTTGATACTACAATAGGCAGAATTGTCTTTAATGATTACATACCTGAAGGCTTCGGTTTTGTCAATAAATTACTCACCAAAAAGAATCTGAGAGATCTTATCGGTGATGTGTTGAAGCGGACCAATGCACCGAAAATCGCCCAATTTTTGGATGATATTAAAGATCTTGGTTTCCATATGGCTTTCCGTGGAGGACTGTCGTTTAATATGGATGATGTTATCATACCCGAAGAAAAGGCAGAACTGGTAACAGCGGCTTATCAGCAGGTAGACGAGGTAATGAATAACTATAACATGGGTTTCATTACCAATAAAGAACGATATAACCAGATCATCGATATCTGGACACATACCAACGCCAATCTGACTCAGACGTTGATGAACAAACTCAGCACCGATAATCAGGGATTTAATCCCGTTTATATGATGCTGGATTCCGGTGCCAGGGGATCTAAAGAACAGATACGACAGTTATCCGGTATGAGAGGCTTGATGGCCAAACCCCAGAAATCCGGAACAGCAGGCTCTGAGATTATTGAGAACCCCATTCTGTCAAACTTTAAAGAAGGCCTTTCTGTACTTGAGTACTTTATATCTACCCACGGTGCCAGGAAAGGTCTTGCTGACACTGCACTGAAAACAGCAGACGCAGGTTACCTGACCCGTCGCCTGGTAGATGTCTCCCAGGATGTAATTGTAAGGGAAGTGGATTGCGGAACGCTGAGAGGACTTGTTGTTGGCCCCATTAAGAAAAATGAGGAGGTCATCGAAACCCTCGGTGAACGAATCCTGGGAAGATTGTCGGTACATGATATATATCATCCATTTACCGGTGAGTTGATCGTTGAGTCCGGCTCGATTATTACCGAAGAAGTGGCCCGCCAGATTGAAGAATCACCGCTTGAGCAGGTAGAAGTACGTTCGGTATTAACCTGTGAAACAAAAGACGGTGTTTGTTCCAGGTGTTACGGCCGAAATCTGGCCACTGGCAAACTGGTTGAAAAAGGAGAATCTGTAGGGGTAATCGCAGCTCAATCAATTGGCGAACCCGGAACTCAGCTTACACTGAGAACTTTCCACGTCGGTGGTACGGCTTCGAATATTGCCGCAAACAACAGTATCGTATCCAAGTACGACGGATATATTGAGCTGGATGAGATCCGCACCGTACAAAAAGTGGAAGAAGACGGTAAGAAAGTAGATATCGTAATCGGCAGATTGGCTGAGATGAGAATTATTGACAAGAATACCAATATTGTTCTCACAACCAATAATATACCTTATGGTTCCCGGCTTTACTTTAACAGTGGGGATGAGGTTAAAAAAGGCGAGGTAATCTGTGAATGGGATCCCTATAATGCTGTGATTATTTCTGAAGCTGAAGGAAAGGTCCAGTTCAAAAACGTGATTCAGAGCATCACTTATATAGAAGAATCTGACGAGCAAACCGGATTCAAAGAGAAGGTTATTATCGAAACCAAAGATAAGAAGAAGAATCCCGAAATACAGATTGTCAATGAGCAAGGAGATATATTAAAGACTTATAATCTGCCCGTGGGAGCCCACGTTATTGCAGAAGAGGGAGATGAAGTGAAAACGGGCGATACGTTGGTTAAGATTCCGAGAACCGTTGGAAAATCGGGTGACATCACCGGTGGTCTGCCTCGTGTTACTGAATTGTTCGAAGCAAGAAACCCCTCAAATCCCGCAGTTGTCTCTGAGATTGACGGAGAGGTTTCCTTTGGCAAGATTAAGCGGGGTAACCGTGAGATCATTATCCAGTCGAAGACCGGTGAAGTTAAAAAGTATCTGGTTTCTCTCTCAAAACAAATCCTTGTTCAGGAAAATGACTATGTTAAGGCGGGTACACCACTCTCTGACGGTGCTATTACTCCTTCTGATATCCTCTCAATTAAAGGACCTACCAAGGTTCAGGAGTATATCGTAAATGAGGTTCAGGAGGTTTACAGGCTTCAGGGCGTTAAGATCAATGACAAACACTTTGAGATCATTGTTCGGCAAATGATGCGTAAGGTTCTTATTGAAGATCCCGGTGATACCAAGTTCCTTGAAAATCAGATTGCAGATAAGTGGGAGTTCCAGGAAGAAAACGACTGGATTTATGATAAGAAGGTCATTGTGGATGCAGGAGATTCCGAGAACCTCCGTTCCGGTCAGATTGTTACGGCCAGAAAACTGAGGGACGAGAATTCTATGCTCAAACGCAGGGATATGAAGCCGATTCAGGCACGAGATGCAGTTCCGGCAACTTCAAGCCAGAAACTTCAGGGAATTACACGGGCTGCCTTGCAGACCAAGAGCTTCCTCTCGGCTGCTTCCTTCCAGGAAACAACACGTGTACTGAATGAAGCTGCCATAAGAGGTAAGGAAGATCCGCTGATCGGGTTGAAGGAAAATGTCATTGTTGGTCATAAAATACCGGCAGGTACCGGAAACAGGGATTTTGATGATATTATTGTAGGTTCGATGGAGGATTATCAACAAATGACCCGGAGCGAAAAGGAGAAACAGGAAGCAAACTCAAAATAAAAGGAGTACTTTATGAGTGATCAGCAAAATAACAACAGCAGCAATGAAGAGGGGAATAATAAAAATCAGATTAATATTAATCTGACCGAGGAGGTTGCCCAGGGCATTTATTCAAATCTGGCTGTTATTAACCACTCCAGTTCGGAGTTTATCCTTGATTTTATAAGGGTAATGCCGGGTGTCCATAAAGCGGATGTGAAATCCAGGGTGATTTTGACCCCTGAACATGCCAAGCGTTTCCTGAATGCGCTGAATGATAATATTCAAAAGTATGAGGAGATGTATGGGGAGATCAAAGTGGATAAGAAAGGAAAAAGCCCTGATATTCCCATGAATTTTGGTGGGCCGGCAGCACAGGCTTGATGCTGAAAAACATACGTGATACTTAAAATAATTGAAAAAACGGGTTGTTCTCAGAACAGCCCGTTTTTTT
>JBNJFN010000082.1:0-11071 GCA_051746885.1 Bacteroidota bacterium
CCATTAAGGCTCTTTATAACAGATCTCTGCCATTTTTCCAGTTGATTCTTCATGGTTTCAACCTTAGAAGGTTTTTCTTCAGATAGATTGTTTTCTTCCATTGGATCATCCTCAAGGTTATACAGTTCTCTTTTCACATTTCCTGAATCATCCTCTATCCGATGAAACTTGAAAGGCCAGTCAAACCAGGCAGCGTGACCCCGGAAATCATCTTCAGAATATTGAGTGGTAATGTTAGCGGCTTCTAAATGCAATTTGGAAGAATCAACGGACTCCCCGGCATTTTGCTTTCTCCATAGCTCTCTCATCTTTTCACTGGAAGAGACTCCTCTTCCTTCCTTAGGAAATTGCCAGAAACCAATAGGCTGATCTCTTTCTTTCATTTCACCCTCAATTAAAGGATGAAGGCTTATTCCATCCAGCACAGGCTGCTCCTCTATTTCCAGATCAGCTATTTCAAGCAGAGTGGGATAAATATCCGAAGTTACTGCCGGCACATCCGTTTCTCTATGTTCCTTAATTTGAGTCGGCCATTCTATAATCGCCGGAACACGCAATCCACCTTCATATATTTCTCCTTTGCTTCCGCGCCCTCCGGTGGATTTATCCCATCCCATATCCAAACCTCCATTGTCACTTAAATACCAAAGAACAGTATTGTCTTCAATACCCATTGATCTCAATTTCTCCCTGAGTTTTCCAACAGCACGGTCAATTCCGGTAATTTCCCCGTAGAAATTCTGTAATTCTTCATCCAGGTCCGGATAAAGTGCTTTGTCTCTGTCTATAGCCCGATGCGGGACATGAGGAGATCCAAACCATATCACCGAAAAAAACGGTTGACTGCTTTCGTGATGTTTCCGTATAAATTCAATAGCTGCATTCACAGCAATCACAGAGCTTTCTCCATGTTTTTGAACCGCAGTTCCTTCGCGGGAAAGAATGGGATTGTTGTCGTAAAAATTGGGCGCCGAGAGCCACTCATCAAAACCATTGGCACCGGGATTGGTAGGACAACCTTCATATACCGATCCAACATGCCATTTTCCGAAATGGCCTGTCACATAACCTGCTTTTTTAAGACCTTCGGCAACGGTTATCTCCTGGGGTCGGATCAGGTTTCCCCATTTAAATACTCCCATCCGGTTGGGATGACGGCCAGTCAAAAAACTTGCGCGGGTAGGGGAAGAAACAGGGGCTGCTGCATAAAATTGATTGAACTGCAAACCCTCCCCAGCCATTTCATCTAAATTTGGAGTTTTAAGCTCGGGATGACCATTGTAACCAACATCTCCCCATCCCTGATCATCAGCCATGACCATTATGATGTTGGGTTGATCTTTTTTATCCTTTTCCTTGTTATTACAACCTATAATGAAAAAGGGCAATACCAATAAATAATAGCGCCGAAAAATCTCCATAAGTTTCATTTTCATAAGTAACTATATTTTAAAAGCTTACAATTTATTTCAAGTCATTCTTTTTCCCGGAAATAATTAAAATACCGGTCCTGCTCATTGGGATTCATATCAAGGGATTCCCGGTTGGTTCGGGCCCCTGTGCGTTCTGCCCACCGGTTATAAAGCCTTTCCAATTCTTCTGCCAGGTCCGGATGCTCATCGATCAGGTTATTGGTTTCACTCCGGTCCTTTTCAATGTTATACAATTCCCAGGGTTTACCCCGTTCACCTACCAACTTCCACTGCTCTTTTCTCACTGCACGGCTTCCCTGGTATTCCCAGAACATAGGCCGGCGGGGAGTATACTCATCTCCTTTGAGCAGGGGCATAAGGCTCTTGCCTTCCATTGGAAGAATGCTGTGGCCATGGTATGTATCGGGATAAGAAGTCCCGGCAGCCTCAAGCAGGGTGGGCATGATATCGATCAGCTGGGCAGGTTTACGAGTCAGGCTTCCCGGCTCTGTTACATCGGGCCAGCGAACGATCATCGGAGTAGATATGCCGCCCTCATGTATCCACTGTTTATAGAGCCGGAAAGGCGTATTGGACACATTGGCCCATTCACTGTCATACGTGCGGTATGACTCAGCCGGGCCGGGCGGAAGATCGGGTGTGCGGTTAAAATCGTAGGGACAACCTCCGTTATCGGAGAGAAATATAATAAGCGTATTGTCTGCTATTTTCTTTTCTTCAAGGTAATCCAGCAATCTTCCGATCTGCTGGTCCAGACGATCTATCATAGCTGCATAGGTGGCCATCAAAAGTTGCTCCTCCTCTCTCTCCTCCCGGCTTAGCGCCTTCCAGGGAGGCACAATGTGATCTCTCTTCGATAAATCCCATTGGGAATCAATAAGATCCATACGGCGTAGTCGTTTGTATCTGCTTTTTCGCAGGCTATCCCATCCCATGGAATATTTTCCTTTATATTTGTCGATTTCCTCCTGAGGGACCTGAAGGGGAAAATGAGGCGCATTGTGGGCCAGGTACAGAAAGAACGGTTTTTCCTTTTCACGGCTGTCCAGAAACTGAAGGGCGTAATTAGTAAAAGCATCAGTAGAATAAAAATCTCCGGGTACGTCATAGGGTTCCCGGCCCAGGCGCATATAATTTTCTCCTGTTCCAAAATCCTCGCCGGTAAAAAAGTTGATGGCCCCACCCAAAAAACCGAAGAAGCGATCGAAACCCCGGTCAACAGGTGTGCCTTTTTCTTCCCTCCAGTGCCCAAGATGCCATTTACCGGACATCATGGTGGAATAACCCGCTTTTTTAAATACTTCCGCCAGGGTTACATTGTTGGTGGTATCCCTCATCAAATCAGACTGTTGGTGATAAAGACCCGTCAGAAGACTGGCGCGTGTGGGAGCGCTCTTGGAGGTATTATAAAACTGGGTGAACTGCATGCCCTCTTCAGCCAGCCGATCCAGGTTGGGTGTGTTGATCTCACCGCCATAACAGCCGATATCACTGAAGCCCATATCGTCGGCCAGTATGAGCACAATATTGGGCCGTTCTCCAGTCTCATTTCCGACAGCTTCTCCATTGAGCCGAACCATAGACAGTACCGTTAACATGAGCAGAACTCTCAGAATCCTTATGGACATTTGATTTAAAAATAATCGGTAGATAAATTTCATGGGATACGGTATCTATTTTTTGTTAAAAATAAAAATGCTTTCAGAGAATTACAAAAAGAAATACAAGTTTTTTCAATAAAGGCCATCTTACTATAGAAATATGATCTTTCTGTCATATGTCAATTCGTTTTTCTACGGAAAGTATCGGTACCCGTCGTCGGGCAAGCCATATTTCCGCGGAAATTAACGAATTACTACGGGGGATAAGCGACTTTTCTGCAGAAATTCTAAGTTTCTTACGTCCTGTAAAAGACTTTTCCCTGGAAATAATCAATTACGAACGTTGGGTGAGCCACTTTTCCGCAGTAATTAGCAAACCCTGACATCGGATATTTCCTACTTTTTCTTTGCCTTTTTCACCTTAAACTTCTATATTGGAAAACTCAAAGCAATCAAATTACCGCATTATGAAAAAATACGTCATCACCATTTTGGCAGCTCTTGGACTGCTTGGGCTTTCCTGCACCCAGGAAAACGAAACAAAACAAGAAGTACAGTTCCCTGAGGTATCCGAGCCGGTGCAGCTTACCGACGGACCCGAAGAACATTTGTTTGCCAGCTATTATGGCATCAATTCATGGAGCGCTGATCAACGATATGCCAGCGTTCTGGAAACAGACATCCGGCACAAACTGCCCACTGAGAATGATCCGGCCACCCTGGGGATGATAGACATGGAAACTAAAGAATTTATCCCTTTGACAAAAACGAAAGCCTGGAATTTTCAGCAGGGATGTATGGCTCACTGGTTAGGCACCTCTCCCGACTCACTGATCGTATTCAATGACCTGAGGGATGGGCAATTTGTCTCGGTGGTCATGAACGTCCACACCAAAGAGGAGGTAAGAACACTGCCTTTCCCGGTAAGTGCCGTGGCGCCGGACGGTAAAAAGGCGGTAAGCATTAACTTTTCCCGGTTGCGCATTACTCGTGAAGACTATGGATATGGCGGGCAGGGACAAGATCCACGCAAAAACGAACGGTTCCCTGAAGACGACGGGCTGTTCCTGGTGGATTTGGAAACGGGAGACAAAGAACTGTTGGTATCCATAGCTGATATACAGGAAATGGTACCCGAAATCCCCGACGACGGTCTGGAATACTTCAACCACACCCTGTTCAGCAAGGATGGCAGTAAGATCATGTGGCTGGCCCGTGCCATTCCTGAGCGCAATACAACGGCTTTCGTGGTTAACCGAGACGGAAGCAACCTCAAACAATGCTTTCCGGAAGGCTGGGGCGGCTCTCATTTCGACTGGCTTGATGGCGATACGCTTATGATCACTGCCAACTATAAGGAAGAACTATATAGCCACATTATGTTTACTGCCGGCCAGCAGGATTATCAAAGACTCGGCGGAGGCCTTCTGGATTATGATGGCCACGGCACCTTTTCTCCGGACGGAGAATGGTTCATTACCGATACCTATCCCAACGGACTCCGCGAACAACAGCTATTTCTGATGAATATGGCCAACCAGGCCGTACTACCTCTCGGCCGGTTCCATCAGCCGCCGGAATTCGAAGCAGACTGGAGATGCGATCTGCATCCCCGCTGGAGCCCGGATAGCGATATGATCGGTTTCAATTCGACGCACAGTGGCTCGCGACAAGTTTATGTTATTTATTTCAGCAATCAATTGGTGGATAAAAGGTAGTTTATAGCCATCTGAATAACAATTGTTTGACGGGAGTTTGACAAGAGTTTGATTGGATGATTGGGTGATTGGATGATTGAGTGATGTAAGTAGAGCCATGTCGTGGCGTGGCTCGAAATTCACAGATCAATTATATTGATCTTGTAGTCGTTCGGTTGTTAATTCGTTAGGCACCCCTGACTGCCGACAGGCGGGCGTCAAAAGCCGAACAAGTTTTATTGTCATTCGGTTGTATTCGCAGATAACTAAAAGCATTGCAGAGATATTTGACGTAAGGAATAGAATTCGAATTCCTTATTTTCTGGTATAGCTCCGATAGCTTGATCTTACCAGATTCACCGTATATATGGCCAGGCCGGTCCAGATGAAGAGAAAGCTGATCAGATAGGTCTGTGTAAGAACTTCCCCATATTTAAATACACCAATGATCAACATGAGCGTGGGTGCAAAATACTGTAAGAATCCCACACTGGCCAGGGGGATCTTTGAAGCACCGTTGGCAAAAAGATACAGTGGCAGTACGGTAACAAATCCGCCCAAAATGAAAAGCAGATCGGTTGTCGGTTCAAAGACAGCAAAATGCCCTGTGTCCCGGATGCCTTTATATACAATAAAAGCAACAGCCAAAAAGGACAAAAACATGGTTTCCATCATAATGCTGTTCAGGGGATTCAGACCGAAAGATTTTTTGGCCAATCCGTAAAAGCCAAAGGAAAGAGCCAAACCTACGGAAATCCATGGAAATTTTCCAGAAAATAGGGAGTACGCCCCAAATCACATAGGCCGATAAGGCTGAAAGGTGGCCCAATATGTAATCCCGGTTTTTATCCACTATCTCATGCTAAAAAGTTATCTCCACTACAATTTTGAAGATTTCACTATAAAATAAGGATTCAGGAGGTCTTTCTTGTTATAAAGCAAGGGTGTTTTACCATCTTTTTGTGTCACCGGGAATCCTGCAGCTAAAGCAACAGCATGACCTGCTGCGGTATCCCATTCCATGGTCGGGCCAAACCGTGGATAGACATCTGCTTTCCCTTCAGCCACCATACAAATTTTCAATGAACTTCCCTTGGATACAAATTCAGCATCACCATATTTCTTTTTAAGCTCATCCACATAAGCCTGGGTTTCCTCGTTCAAATGCGAACGGCTGGCTACTACCACCAGTTTATCTCTTTTTTCGGAGACCGGAAGGATTTGTCCCTTCTTCATCAGTTCATCCATATCCTCAAATTCCATAGGTTCACTCGTGTTGCCTTCCACCTTATAGGCCCCAAACATTTCACTACCCAAAAAAAGCTCATTTACATAAGGTGCAAAAACCACGCCCAGAATGGGTTCACCTTGCCTGACTAAAGCGATATTCACCGTAAACTCACCGTTTTTCTTTATGAATTCTTTGGTGCCGTCGAGTGGATCCACCAGCCAGAAATGATTCCATGCGCTTCGTTCTTCATAGGGAATATCTTTTCCCTCCTCACTCAGTATCGGATAATCTGTTTGGTTCAAATAACTCATAATGATCTCATGAGATTTCCTGTCCGCAAGAGTAAGAGGAGATTCATCCGCTTTGGATTCCACCTCGAAGTTCTTTTCCCGGTAAACCTCATTAATTACTTTTCCTGCCTGAAGAGCAGCACGTGTAGCAGTTGTCAGCAATGCCTTTAATTCTTTATTTTCCATCATGTCATATTCTTATTATACAAAATACCTCAAACCTAATATTGTAATGGTCACAATCATATAGATCACAGTTAAAGGAAAGCCCAGTTTGAAAAAATCGTTGAATGAATAACCACCGGGCCCATATACCATAAGATTGGTCTGGTATCCGATAGGGGTTAAGAAATTGGCTGCCGCAGCAAATGACACGACCAAAATAAACGGCATAGGCTGGAACTCCAGATTGGCAGCCATCGTCAGGGAAATTGGAAACACCAAAGCCACAGCCGCCTTATTCCCAATATAAGCTCCAAGGAAAGCGGTGATCAAATATATACCAGTCAGCAATCCAATCTTTCCGAAGGGCATAAAACCCGAAATGATCACATCGGCAATCAGGTCGGCAGCTCCTGTTTTACGCATGGCAACGCCCAAAGCCAATGAAAGCACGATGATCAGAGCCAGATCGTAATCTATAGCCTTGGGTAGTTCTTTGGGATTGGCCAGACCCAGAGCAAAAGCCACAATAAGAAGAACAAGCAATCCCATAAACAGCGATATCACATGGAAGGCAGAAAGGGTGATCGCTACTAAAAGGCCGCCAAAAACTGTGGCTATTTTATATCCTTCAACTTTTTGGAAATCGCGGACTTTGGATATGAAATAAAAATCCCGTGTATGAACGGTACGGTTAAAGAAATCTTCACCGGTAAAGAGTAACAGCACATCACCAGGTTTCAGGACAATCTCACCAATCTTGCCGCTTATTTTCTCACCGTTCCGATGGACTGCAATTACAGCAGCATCATACCGGGCCCTGAAACGCACCTCTTTAACCGTTTTACCTATAATTGAAGAATTCTGAGAGACCACAATCTCAACCACTTCCGTTTTCTTCTTCTTATACATCATACCTACTGAAGGAAGAGTCAATCCGTTTCTGGAATTGACCATATCCGCAATGGTATGCGTATCGCCTGCAAAAAGAAGTACATCATCTTGCTGGAGAATAACATCAGGAGATACAGCCCTGAACCTGTATGAACCCCTTATAATTTCAACCAAAAACAATCCTTTGAGATTTCTCAGACCCGCTTCTTCAATGGTTTTACCCACCATTGAAGAATTTTTTCTAATCTGGGCTTCCACCAAATATTCCCTGGAGTTTTGAGAAAAGTCGGCCATAGCATCCGATTTGGAGGGAAGTAACCGGTCGCTGAAAAAATACAGGTAAACAAACCCAATAACAATCATAGGAACGCCCACATAGGTAAAATCAAATATATTCAGGGCTCCAATCTCAGGAACAATATCCTGATCGGCAGCCATACTACTAACAATAAGATTGGTGGAAGTGCCGATCAGCGTTGCACAACCTCCTAAAATGGCTGCAAAGGAAAGGGGCATCAATAATTTTGATGAAGATATACCGTGTCTCTTGCTCCAGTTATTCACATAAGGCATCATAATGGCCACCAGTGGAGTATTATTCAGAAATGCCGAGAAACCTGCTATAAGCATCATCATCCGCGCTCTAAACCCTCTTATGGTTCGGATTGAATTAAAAATCCTGTCGAAAATGCTTTCCAGAAATCCGGTTCGCCTTATGACGTCCCCGATCAGGAGCAACAAAATGATCACAAAAATCTGTTCATTGGCAAAACCGCTGAGAATCTCCTTTGGGGTCAGAATACCAAAAAAACCAAGTACCGTGACAGCGATAACGAAGGTAAAGGTAGCACCAAGGATTTCTTTGTATAAAGAAATCAGAATAAAAAGCAAAACGATAAATACAACGATTATATCGAAAGTCAGCATAACCTCCCAAACTTTAGCACCTGGCCGTCAATCTAATTAATTACAAATCCTCTTTATTTTGAGGCATCTAAAGTAATAAATAATTATTTCATTATACCTGCTTGAAAATAAAAAAATCAATTACGGATTTAACCGGTGCATAAGTTCACCTTCAACGGAGGTAAATAACCGAACAGGGGCAAGGGTCCGCCAATTGTCAAAATGATCGAAAACACCACCCAGTATGATATATTCATCCAGGTTGCCATTGAAAAATTCCTGCCTGACATGATCTCTGAAATTTAACCCTACAATCCATCCATCTTCCAGTTCATCAAACCATTCTTCGTAGTAAGACTCATCAGAAGAATGAAAATTGAAGACATTCTCTCCAATGAGAATGAATTTCTTGATTCCATTCTCCATCATCACTTCCAGCACATTCCGTTTCAAAAACATGATATCGTTAAACAGGCAGTCATTCCACTCACCCAGCATTTCAATGATTGTAAATCCCCGCTGGTAGTCTGTATAAATAATCTTTAAAAACAAGGTTTCCGACCCGAAGTCATCCCATTGTGGGTGAATATAGTGATTATAAATGGTATGAGTAAAATAGATTTCACTGTATTCCCTTCCGAAAAACGGCGATCGCTCATCTGTTTCAGCAGTATAATAAAGTCTCCATGAAAAATGAGGTTCTATGTCATGCATAATGAAATTCTCAAAAATCCATTCAACAAAGCCTTATGTAAAATTAATATTCTGATAACAATTCCACCCGCAAAAATCTTCCAATGATTATAGATGAAACAACCATCAAGATTTTCGAATTATTAAGAATTTTTGATTATACTTGTATTATATAATTTTTAAAATCTAATGAATCACATTTTTTATTCCGAATATATTAGTACGGTATCGGTTTTTTATTATTGTGCTTATTCAATATAATTATATGTGTATATGAAACATAAAACGTGAATTCCATGAAGATCAAGATCATTAACATATTACTTAAGATTACCGTGATACATATCCTGGTATTGACAAGCTTTCCTGTTCTTTCTCAGGTTGATACTCCCGAAGAGGAATCATTCATGCTGCTTGCAGGTAACAAAATCACGGCAGACGGTTCGGTTGTGGTAGCTCATAACAAAGGATTGAAAGGCGATGAAGCATCTTTCCTACATAAACAACCCCGTCAGCAACATGACAGTACTGAGGTTATCCGGCTCCAAAACGGTTTGGAGATCTCTCAAACCAATATTTCTATGGCCTGGCTGAGTTTACAAACAAAAAACGGCCTGCTACAGGGAGATGCAGTAGCTATCAATGAAAATCAGGTTTCGATAGCGGGGACAGTATCCCTTGAAGCGGATAGAAACATGAACGCCCGGAAAGCAGATCCTTTAGTGTCCGGGGGAGTAACAGGAAGAATGTATTACATAGCGCTCGAAAGAGCAGAGACTGCCAAAGAATGTGTTAACCTCATCGGAGAATATTACAACAAGTACGGGATAGCTCAAGCCAAAGGGATTGCTGTAGCCGACCAGAAAGAGGTATGGTACATGGAAAGCGGAGGAGGCCATCACTGGGCAGCCGTAAAAATACCGGAAGACGCTGTTTGGCCTCAGGCCAATGAATACAGAATCGGCCACATCGATCCGGATAATGAGGATGTTATAGCCTCACCGGGGTTGTTGGAATTCGCCAGAGATAATGACTTGTGGAATCCCGATGAACAATTGTTCGATTTTGCAGATGCATTCGGCCAAAAGCTTCGGGAGATGGATGACAAAGAACAGTTCAATAATTTAAAAATATGGAGAGCCATGCACTTGTTGGATTCCACGTTAAGTATAACCCCCGGCCAAAAAGAGTATCCACAATTTGTCAGGCCTGATGAAAAGGTGGACTTGCCCCGGATTATTTCCATCCTTAGGGACCATTCAGCTAATGCCTCCCTTGACACGCTTCAGAATGACAGTCTTGCCAATGCTATACCACCGATTGCCTCTAGAAATATTGTACATACCGGTATGGTGCAGTTAACCCGCGGATTGCCTTCCAGTATAGGAGCAGTGCTTTGGTCGGGATTCAGCAGTCCGGTAACCACCCCTTATATTCCCTTCTATTTCGGCATTAACAATCCACCCCAGCCATATAACGACAAAACCCCCGAAGCACAAAAGGCTTTTCAGGTTTATCGGGCTCTGGCTGACCGATATCATAAGAATCCGGAGAAGTTCGGGGAAAAATTCCCGCATGTATGGACGGAATTCCAGACCAAATGCTTCACGGAACAGGTGCATATCGACCGAGGGGCCATACGAGTCCATCGGATAAACTCACCTATGGCCCGACAGTTTATTACCACCAACGTGGATGAATTGAGTCAGGATGCTCTTGATATAGCCAGGGAGACACTGGAAGAAATCAGGTAGCCAACTTATAAGGCGATTTTGATATTTCATTAAAATTCAGATGACTTGAAAAAAGTACAATATCAAACAAAATACATTTTTTTATGAGCAACGAAACAAGACCTTACATTCTGGCAGAAAGCCACTGGAAAGAAGTAAGGGAGCATAACTATGAAGTGGCTGTGCTCCCCTGGGGAGCGCTCGAAGCCCACAATTATCATCTGCCGTATAGTACAGATAATATAGAAACAGAGGCCATTGCTGCTGAATCAGCAAAAACGGCCTGGGAAAAGGGAGCCAAAATCATCGTGCTGCCCAATGTTCCTTACGGTGTTAATACAGGACAAACCGATATCAAACTGACCATGAACATAAACCCCAGTACCCAGGCAGCCATATTGGAAGATATTATACAAAATCTGCAAAACAGT
>JBNJFN010000083.1:0-11064 GCA_051746885.1 Bacteroidota bacterium
GTCCAATGATAAAATTGTAAGCATGCTGAAAGGAGAGAAAGGGACCGAAGTTGATATCACTGTTGAACGAAAAAGTTCCTCCAAGCCACTCCATTTCACTATAACCCGGGATGAAATACCTCTTTACAGCGTAGATGTATCCTACATGATCAATTCTTCCACAGGATATATCAAAATAAATCGATTTGCAAAAACCACGCATCAGGAGTTTACAAAAGCAGTTGAAAAATTAAAAGAAAACTCCGTTGAAAAGGCTATTATCGACCTGAGAGGTAACAGTGGGGGATTTCTCAATGCAGCAACCAGTATTGCTGATGAATTTCTGAAAGAAGGTAAAATGATTGTATATACTAAGGGGCGAAACACTCCGAAACAAGAGATACATGCTTCTTCCAATGACCTTTGCCAGGATTTGGATGTTGCCGTCTTAATTGATGAATGGTCGGCTTCGGCAAGTGAAATTCTTGCCGGGGCCATTCAGGATAACGACCGTGGATTTATTGTAGGAAGAAGATCCTTTGGTAAAGGTCTTGTTCAGGAACAAACCAAATTATCCGATGGTTCAGCCCTTCGCCTGACCGTTGCCAGATATTATACCCCAACCGGCCGTTGTATTCAAAAACCTTATGAAAATGGCAGGGAACAATATTACGACGACATCAACGAACGATTCAAGCACGGAGAGTTCTTTAGTTCGGATAGTATTGAGTTTGCTGACTCCTTAAAATACACAACACCGAAAGGTGATATTGTTTACGGTGGAGGAGGCGTTATGCCCGATTATTTTGTTCCTGTAGATACTTCTTATCATTCGCCCCTTTTCAATAAAGTCACCAGGGAAGGATTGATCTACAATTTTGCTTTTGAATTTGCCGACAATCATCGCTCAATGCTTAATTCTTTCGATGATCCCAATGGTATAGACCAATATTTGGAAAGAAATGATATTTATAGTCAATTCCTGAATTATACTTTTGATAAGGGGGTTTCAAAAGATATATCAGGCATTGAACACTCCAAAAAAGTGATCAATACACGACTTAAGGCCTACATAGCAAGAAATATAATGAATAACGAAGGCTTCTATCCAATAATCAGGAAAGTAGATGAAACACTGGGAAGAGCAATTAATCTTATGGAAGAAGGGGTGAAATCCTGATCGTCAAAATAATGCCACAAAAAAGGTTGTCATAAAACCGGCACAAATAATAAAGTTAAGCACATGGCCATATGCTATAATAGCCATTGCATGTAGGAGAGGCTGTCTGAAAAATAGGTTTGATCATTTGTATTGGTTTGAAATTTGATCAAATGAAACCACTGACGGCATTCAACGACTTTTGTTTTTCTTCAATAAAGCCCATATGTCCTGAATATTCCAGAGTGATCAGTTCGCCTTTTTTAGGCAATTCAATTTTCGGGATCACTGTATGGAAATCGATGAAATTGTCCTTTTTCCCTGCGATTAAAAGGAAAGGCTTCCCGGTATTCTTTATCACCTGCGACCTGTCAGGACGTTTCATCATGCCTTTCAGGTTGGCAATGATCCCTTCTTCAGGAGTTTGAAGAGCAATATTTTCAGCCTTTTTCACCTGGCTGGCGAAAGCCTGAAGGTTATCTTCTGCAAAAGTTTTGGGGACATGCGTCCGGCATATTTCTTCCTTCTTTCCCTTTTTAATATTTTCAATGGCGTTCTTCCGGTTTTGTCTTACCTGATCACTATCAGGAAATGGATGGGAATGGAATAATGAAAATCGGTTGATTTTTTCAGGATACAGATCTGCAAAGGCGAGCGTTACATATCCCCCCATGGAGTGTCCGATCATGGAGCAGGAAGATATTTGGTTTTCATCAAGTACCGCTTTGGCAGCTTCAGCCAATAGCTCCATATTATGTGTTTCCTCCACAACTTCAGATTTTCCGTGGCCCGGAAGATCCATCCTTATCACTTTATAGTTTTCGGCAAGGGCTTCAGCGAATTCATCCCAGATTTCCAGTGCTTCAAGATAACCATGGATTAAAAACAATGGTTCCCCTTTTCCCTCGATGGTATAGTTTATCTTTTTCCCTTTAAATTTTATTTCTGCCATAGCATATATTACATTTTAATGGGTTCAACAGGATTAACCGCCAAAAATATAATGCAAATTACCGAATAAACAATAATTTTTCAACATGAGTTTTCGAACCATCTTCATTGGTCAGGAATATAAGGTAAACGCCGCTTCCGACAGGCCGGCCCGAAAAATCCTTCCCATTCCAGGTGGCTTGTCCCCCTTTAGCCACAGTTTCATATACGAGATTTCCGTTTATATCTGTAATTTTAACATTTACATTTTCTACCACATTGGTGATAGTTATGGGGCCTTGATGGTCGGGGGGAACGGGATTGGGAAACGCATAAGTATCCCTGAAGCTGTCTTTACCTTCTGCGGTTTGGCTTCGGTAAGAAACCATGCCCCGGCTGGTGCCCATAAATACTTCCCCTGTCTCATTTACTGCAATGGATTGAAGGGTGTCCGTTAACATCGGGCTGGAAGAAGCAGTAAAATGGTGGATCATCTCTTGCGCATCCGGATTGTAAACAAAAACACCGGAAGTTTTTGTAGCAAACCAAATTTGATTTGCCGGATCCACAGCAATATCCGTAACGATATTGTCGCGCAGCATAAAATGGGTATAACCCTCCTGAGTGATCCTGGGGCGGTTGGGTTGGTAAGTATCTTTTTCAAATATCCCTGTGGGGTCATAATCAACGCCAATGCCTTCGTCAGTTGCAAACCATATATTCCCTTCCCTGTCCTCCTGAATGGCAAAAATTCTGCTGGCGTATGATTTTCCATTATAATCTTTGGGCTCGATGATCTTGACCCTGTCGTCCTTAGGTTTGGAAGGGGTATTCCTGTCATCGATAATAAAAAGATAAGGCGAATCATGCATGAAACCCCATTTATATCCATTATCTGCGGATAGTAGTCCCATCGGCACTTTATCCTTCATGAGATCATATTCAAAAACTTTCCAATTGTCCTCAGCCTGCATGAATTTAAACGGATGGTCGGTACCGTAGTTCAATACCCAAAGGTTGCCATCCTGGTCCCATTCAACGTCTTGAATATATACTCCACCATCATCAGATTCTTCCAGGCTGCTATTGTCTTCCAGGAAGTGATTTTCAATTTTTCCGTCCCTTATCTCCATGAGTCCATTTCCCCAGGTCCCTATTTGTAAATGCCCGCTGTTTTCAGGATCTATAACAATATCAACGAAATCACTTCTGTGTGAAAAGAGATCATTATTCCATTCCTGATCGGAAAACTTTTGTACTACCCCATTCCTGTTCTTTTGATTAAATCGTTCGTCATATCCGCCGGGAACTGAGAAAATACGCTTACCGTCACTTCCCATTTTAAAAGCGTGGTCTGTTGCAGGACCGTTGGGCACGATGCTTTCTTCCGTATTGCCGCTAAACCGGATAAGTCCTGCCCGGGAATCGCCAATCCATAAATTCTCTCCGGAAATGGGAAAGACTGAGTTCGGACGGAGCGTCATAGACCCATATTCCGTAATTTCATCAACAAAATTCAAATCCTGGGCATAAATCCGAATGCCATTCGATAAGCCTACATAGAGTTTATCCAGGCTACTTTTCAATGTTTCAACCTTCCCTTCCAGGAGCAATGCGGAATTGCCTGAATCATCCAGGTAATAGATTTCCGACCCACTCCCTTCCTTTTCTGCGTTTATCAGGATATATTCATTAAACACTTCAACCTGTTCCACGGCTCTGTTATAATCAGGAAATGCAGTCGCCTGTTCCCAGCTATCCGGATCATGCAGACCAGAAGCATCAACATCCGCATAAAACAATCCGCTTTCAGTAGCCGCATAATAGTTTTCGTCATCATATGCCACATCATAAACCTTTAACACCTGACCCCTCCCGGGCTGATAGATTTCCCCGAATTCACCCCGGACCATATCAAACACCGCAATTCCAAATTGACAACTTAACAAGGCCTTCTCTTTTCTGAAGGTGATGTCGGAGATCCTTTTTTTCCTATAATGAGCATGCTCCTTGATATAAGGGTGGTTTGTGACTTCTCCGTCTTTCAGAATATCCAAATTGCCGCTATAATATCCGATCAAAAGAGCCTGGTGATCCATTGAATAACCAATAGAAGAAATTCCCGCTTCACTTAAATCTTTTACTTTATCAATTGTTTCGGTGCTGTTGTAATTCTTGTCATAGATCAGGACACCCGACTGAGCAGCTGCAAAAATACGGTCCTTAGATCCTGTAACAGCCTGAATGGAGTCATAGGATAAGTGTGCCCGCCATTTACCCACCGGCACCTGAGCCAAAGCGGCAAAAGGAAGCAGCGAACAAAACCACCAGATCATGATAAAACAGGCACTATTTTTCATGTTTGACCGGATCCTCAGTTTCTAATTACCGATTCATATAATGGGAAAGATAATCGGCCAGTTTATTTATGGCTTGGCTTCTGTGGCTTATCTTATTCTTTAGCTCCAGAGGCATCTCTGCGAATGTCCGATCGTAACCGTCCGGCAAAAAAATGGGATCGTACCCGAAGCCTTGGCTGCCCCTCTTTTCGCGAAGAATCTGCCCGTTTACCACTCCGTCAAAACGCTTTTCTTCTCCATCTATGATCAAGGAAATAACACATTTAAAACGGGCCCTTCTGTCTGATACCCCTTCAAGTTCCCTGAGCACTTTATCCATATTGGCCCCATGGTCTTTATCCGCTCCGGCATATCTCGCAGAATACACTCCGGGTTCCCCGTTCAGGGCATCGATTTCCAGTCCTGTATCATCGGCAAAACAATTCATTCCATATCTTTCATAGATATAACCGGCTTTTTCACGGGCATTACCTTCCAGGGTAGACTGATTTTCCGGTATGTCTCCCTGAAAATCTATATCTTTTAAACTCAAAATTGTTATCTCTTCAGGTAGCAAAGCCTGAATTTCCCTGGACTTGTGAGGATTGTTGGTGGCAAAGATTAATTCCATAAGCTTATTTGTTTTTATCTGCCAAATCTAATAAGATCATCGAGCCGGTTCATAAAAAGTTTTATATTTTCCCGCTGTTTTCATTTTTTTCTCAAAGGTAAGGATTTTTTGAATAGATGACCCGTTAATCTTTCCTTCTTTGAGAATTCGGCTATTCCATATCTGCTATTATATAACACAAAATATTATAAATTTTTAGTACCTTGTATTACATATTACTATATTTTTTACATATCTTTGTAGAAAATAAAAATCAATAGGGCATGAAAAAAGGGAGACCAAAAAATGAGTAATAACAAAAGACTTTACAGAGATCCTGAAAATAAGGTTTTAGGAGGAGTATGCGGTGGTCTGGGATGGTATTTTAATGCTGATCCCGTGCTTTTCAGAATAATATTCATCATCATCTTTCTGGTCTTTGGTTCCGGGCTTCTCGTTTATCTGATAATGTGGCTGATTACACCCCTGGCAACCAACATGATTCAGAAGATGGAAATGAGAGGGCAGTCATTTACCTTTTCCGACTTCAAGCAAAAAGCCCGCTCTGACTATGAAGATATGAAGCAAAACTTCAAACGTAAAAAAAGCGATTAACCGATGAAACCCGCATGCAAGAACCTTTACAACAAGAACATGATTAACATGCGGGTTCCGTGGCAATACAAGCAGAGTTTATGGATTCAGCATGTAAATCAAGTTGAAATTCAAACATTTAATAAACTGTTACAAGAATGAAAATTGAGAATGCAAAAGCTCAGATGAAGAAGGGCGTATTGGAATATTGTATCCTGGCTATCATTGCGCGAAAGGACTGTTATGCCTCCGAGATCATTCATGAGCTTAAGGAAGAAAAGATGATTGTGGTGGAAGGTACACTATATCCCTTGCTTACCAGGCAAAAAAATGCCGGCCTGTTGAAATACCGCTGGGAAGAATCCAAACAGGGACCTCCCAGGAAATATTATACGCTTACGGAAAAGGGCCGGGAATATCTCAGAGAACTGGATGAATCATGGAATGAGCTTATTAAGGCAGTTAACCGGATAGACGAAAAAAGGAATTATAAAACAGATCAATCATGAAAAAAATTACCATTCATGAGGATGCCGAAGAATATCTGAAAAGTATAGATAACGAACAGCATCTGAGTAGTTCCGAAATGGGAGGCAAAACCTGGAGAATGGCAGACGATGAATTAATTCTGCATGAAAACTGATTTGGCTACGTTGACAGATGAATGACAAAATAATTAAAAACATTAACTATCCAATTTGGGTTTTATTTGGCATAACAATATTTTTTTTATCTTTGCAAAATCAAAAAGGTTCCTTATTGACCCATGGTGTAATGGCAACACGTCAGGTTTTGGTCCTGAAGAGTCCAGGTTCGAACCCTGGTGGGTCAGCAAATAAAAGCTGCCTTGATTTATTTCAAGGCAGCTTTTTTGGTGTGCTTTATTTTTATGTATCCAAATTTTTAATCGGCTTGATTTTGTTGTAATTTGGCCATATAAATCAATCTGAACTTTTAATCTGTTTTTTGGGGATTTAAGTTAAAATAATAATTTCTTTTTCAAGTTAATGAGTATGATAAATTGAATCAACTATGAATAGTAATGTATTAAGTGCATATGGTCTCATAGAAAAGAAAGAACATGTGCATAGCCTCAAGATGAAATCACTTAAAAATTATCTGATTCTGGAGTCGATTGATCCCTTTCCAGGGGCTCATATAAGACATAAATCAAGTTTTGTTAAATTTTATTATCTCGCAATTAAGCCGGACAAGTTGGATCAAGATATTAAGATAGCCGCACAATCAGCAGAAGGTCAGATTAGTGGAGAGGTTTCATCTGCGTTGGGGGAAATAAAGATTGATGACAAATCTTATTATGTAATCCGGCTGAGAAATATTTCTGAAAATACACTGCCCCTGTTAGTCAAGGCTTATGAGTATGAAGGGATCAATATGTATCCTTTTAAAGAAAATGTTCATGGGGATGTATGGATTGAGGTTAAGAAATTTTTCCATCTTGAAGAAATTGAAGAAGATATTTTTACCGATTTGGATGATCCCTTTATAGGTTATCTGAAAATACCGCGAAAACTGGATTGGGAGGAACTGGAAACATTGACTCAAAAAGTAAAACAGGAAATCCCTTATTCAAATTTCGATAAGGCGCTTGGTACCATTTATAAGGGTGGAGAGCCGGTAGAAGTTATCCGCATTTTTTCTCCTGATATGACAGAAGATGTTTTAAAAAAAATCAGCGAGTCCTTTAGAAAGTATTTTTCTGATTTATGAACCGGATTGATGATCCCTTTAAATTAGAGGAAAATTTATTTTGCATTCAATCGGAAAAGGAATTTGAACAATTGGCCCTTTCCGTTTTTTTTTATCAGGTCCGTAATAATCCTGTATATAGGAAGCATTGTCAGTTATTGAGAATAAATCCCTATGAGGTGAGAACCGTAAAAGATATCCCTTTTCTCCCTATTGAATTTTTTAAGCAGCATAGAATTCTGACTGGCAGCGATAAATGGGAAAAAGTGTTTGTCAGCAGCGGTACTACGGGCATGCAGAGGAGCAAGCATTACATAAAACGCCTGGAGCTTTACCGGAAAAGTTTTTTAGAGACGTTTGAGCATTTTTACGGGCCGGTTGATGATTATTGCATTCTTGCCCTGCTTCCCGGTTATATGGAACAGGAGAGTTCCTCCCTGGTTTTCATGGTGAATGAGCTTATCGAACAATCGGACCATCCCGATAGCGGTTTTTATCTTTATGATTATGGTTTACTGGCAAATAAGCTTAGGCGTCTGGATGAGCAAAATCAGCGGGTAATTCTTTTTGGGGTCAGCCATGCCCTTGTTGAGATGGCTGAAAAGTTTACTTTTCGGTTGAAAAACACCATTATTATGGAGACCGGGGGTATGAAGGGCCGAAGGGAAGAGATCACACGGGAGGAGCTTCATCAGATTCTGATGAGTAGTTTTGGGGTTGACCGCATTCATTCTGAATATGGAATGGCTGAACTGTTGTCTCAGGCTTATGCAAGGGGATATGGTCATTTTCAAACGCCTCCGTGGATGAAAATATTGATCCGGGATTTTTATGATCCTTTTTCTTACCTTGAAACCGGCAGAAGTGGTGGCATCAATGTGATCGACCTGGCCAACCTCTATTCCTGTTCTTTTATTGAAACAAAAGATGTAGGCCGCCAAAATGAAGAGGGTTCTTTTGAAGTCCTCGGGCGTTTTGACCATACAGATATTCGCGGATGCAATCTGATGGTGATGGAGTGAAAAACTGAATCCCTTTATATCGCGACCTGACTTTAAAAGTAAAATGAACCAATATGTATAAAGCACCAAATACCAAATTACAAACTCCAAATAAATTACAAATTCCAATAATCTAAATTCTAAACCTCAAAGTAAAAAGGTTTGAGAAATTTGAATTTGGTTATTTGAAATTATTTATGATTTGATACTTGTTATTTGAGATTTTTAAATAAATATTGTTATGTTAAAGGGATTCATTAAGAGTTTATAATTCCAGTTTCCCGGCAATATCCCCGGGTATCGCATCCTTATGCACCATGATCGCAATGGTGTTCAGCCTTATGTAAGGCTCCGACATATACAAAAATCCTCCATAATTGTTGCTGTCAGGCCCCCATGAATTTTTAGTAAGATAATACTTATCGTCTTCCTTATCATTCCCGATCCCTGTGATGTGCATCAGGTGATCGTCGGTCATGGTTTGATTGAGAAATTGTATTTGTCTGTTTGCCTGTATAATTTCTTTTTCTTCAACAGGATGGTTTCTGAAAGACGCATCGTCTTCAGCCGGTACTACGGCAATACCCTGCTTGTGTGAAAATCCCCTGTTGCTTACATCTCCGTCCCAGACAACAGAATAACCCGATTCAATGGAATGATCTATCACTTCAACCAGTTCGTCGATTGGCAGGTTGTGATATTTTTTATGAGCCCAGTTGTCGGGCACCTCCAGGTCAAAAGCTTCATACCAGGGATGATGGGTGAAGGAAGTGAGTTCAATATAGTCGTCCGGATTAATACCCAGCTCATTTAAAAAGCTTTTTGGCGTGTAGCTTTCGTTTTTGTATTCATATTGCTCCGGAACCTCACCGAAATAGGTGTCCAGGATTTCGGCATATCCCTCGGTCCATACGGGAGTGAGCTCATTGCTCTGGTTTTCTGTAAGTGTTTCAACATAGTTATTTAAAACCGAGGCTACTTCACTGTGGGCGTGTTGTTCTGTTCCATACTCGGTACCGGGATAGATCTTTTCGGGTACGATACCGTGCTCCTCAAGCTCAATTATGGCGTCGTGGGCCTGACCACCCTGTCCGAAGTTGTTGTGGCCATGAAACATGACATAATCTTTTGCTTTTTGCATGTAGGTGTGGCGAACCAGGAACATCTCCGAAAGATCATACTCGGGTTTCCCCATCCTTAAAAGCTCTGTCTCAAGAAAGGATACCGTTGCAAAACACCAGCATGTGCCTGATTTGTCCTGATCTTTAACAGATGTTGTTTCTAACCGGATCTGATCGGTGAACTGATAACCATTGTTGTTTTCATCTTGGGAAACGGCGGATTTGGAAAAGATACCCACCATAATGATCATTACGAATAAAATTTTACTGAGCATTGTCATAATCTGGTTTTTTATAATTAAAACTTGATACGCCTCCTGATATAATGTATTTCATAACCTCTGAAGGAGGACTGTCAATTTTCTGGATATTCTTGCAGGGAACAATGAAAAGCTCGCCCGACCAGTTGTAGGAATGAGGAAAGAATACAGCTGCTTTTTCCCCTTCAACTCCAATATTTGATACATCCTCCTGAGTGAGAAAACCTAGTTTTTCCAGTTCTGAAACTGCATTCACTTTCACCAGAACAGGTTGATTGAATTTTCCTTCTTTACCAACAAAGCCGGAAAAAATATCTTTTAAAGCCGCATATATAAGCTTCATGAAGGGAATCCTTTCCATCAGCTTACCCAATGTAGCTTTCACAGGCCTGGCGATGATGGTTTGTCCTACATAGCCGAGTAAGGCCAGCAGAAGAATGATGGCAATAACCCCAACCCCGGGGATATTAAAATGAAAGAGCTCCTGAATATAGGGTTGCAGCAAGCCGTCCATGAATTTCAAAATGTTGTATAGTATGATGATGGTAAGGCCTATCGGAGCTATATACAACAAACCCTGTAGGAATAAGTTGAAAAATTTTTTCATAACCAATGCGGTTTAATTTTGTTTCCACAAATGTAAATAGTAGAGAATTAATTTCTCTGATTATTTTTTATTTTTTCCCGTTCTTTTTTGGTATTCATATTATCCCTGGTTGGAAGGCATCTTCAATATGCTCAATGGTGGGGTTCTTATTTTCAAACACCACAATGATAACATCAAAACGGGTTTCTTTTTCTATATCATGGATCATAATATAGGCTTCTGCTGCATCAATAAGCGCTTTTTGTTTTCTCATGGGGATCATTTCTTCCGGTGATTCCACGAAACTGATATTTCGTGTTTTTACTTCCACCATGATCAGAAAATCGTCGTCTTCGGCAATTATATCAATTTCTTTGTGAAGATAAACCCAGTTGATGTTCAATATCCGAAGCCCCTTATTTCGCAGGAATTTAACAGCAATTTCTTCCCCGATTTTCCCCAAAGTCTTTTTATTTCTCGAATTTCTCATAGTTCAATGTCCTAATTGTTTACAAACTTTATTAGAAAGCGGTGATGTCTTTTGATGAATAAATTTATGGAAATTCCCTTTAAAAGTATGCACCTCGCATACAATTATTTTTTCGATCACGAAGTTACGTTCTATAAGTGTTTTACCAGGTTGTTTATGAATTGAATCCTATGGAGTGAATTCTACGGATATAGTTTTTTCTTTTTCCCGGATATGAATAACTCCCCCCATGATCAGGGGAAAATTGTTATCTATATGGCCTGAAGGGCAATCGGGGAATAGTGG